>DASXQN010000330.1:0-3734 GCA_036507155.1 Anaerolineales bacterium | reverse complement strand
ATGCGATCATGGGCTTCGCCGAGATGCTCAAGGAGGCGGTTTACGGCCCGGTGAACGAGAAGCAAGCTGTCGCTTCCGACCGGATCTTGATGAACACCCAGCACATGTTGTCCATGGTGGGAGACCTGCTCGATCAAGCGCAGATCGAGGCTGGCAAATTGAGGATCACCACGGAGCGATTCAGTCCGGCAAAACTGGTCAAAACTGTCCAGGATATCATGGGGCAGACCGTGGCCGATAAGGGCTTGACCCTTACGACGCTGGTGGATACACGCCTGCCGGAGATGCTCACGGGCGACCCACACCGCTTGCAGCAGATCCTGATCAATTTGGTGAATAATGCCGTGAAGTTTACGGAGTCTGGAAGCATCCACATCGGGCTGTTCATGGCCGATCCCAATCGCTGGAAAATGGAAGTCCAGGACACCGGCCATGGAATTCGCGCAGACGAGTTGAACCACATCTTCGACGCCTTTCATCAAGCGGATACCACCCCCACCCGGAAGCAGGGCGGCTTCGGGCTGGGCCTCTCGATCGTGAAACAGCTCGTCGACCTGATGAAGGGAGAGATCATCGTCCAAAGCAGGCCGGAACGCGGCAGCACATTTACGATCACACTCCCTCTCGCTGAGGAACAACATGAAAGGAAGTCCGTCATGACCTACTCCGCACTGATCATTGAGGACGATCCGGACCTGGCCGCCATATTCGCCGAAGCGTTGAAATCCGCGGGTTTTGAGCCCCAGGTGATCCGCGACGGAGCCATGGCGCTCAAGCGGATCAAACAGACGGCGCCCTACATCATCATCCTGGACCTGCATCTGCCGCATGTGGACGGCTCGACCCTGCTCACGCAAATCCGGGCCGACGTTGCTTTGAACCGCACAGTGGTGATCGTTGCCACCGCAGATGCGGTCATGGGCGAACTGTATCGCGAGGCAGCCGATATCGTGCTGATCAAGCCGATCTCCTTCACGCAATTGCGGGATTTGAGTTTCCGCCTGCGAACCGCGCAGATGAGTCCGGGCGCCAAGCGGCCCGCCATCGGGGCATAAGCTGGAGCCTTCGCCGCTTCGTGGTGGGAAGCCGGCAACATTTCTGCCAGGAGTCAACACGCCGGACGGCGGAATCGCCGTCCGGCTTCGCGTGCGCGCGTAGCAGCCTTGCGCCGTGCCTCGTTACTACTATCGTGCTCCCACGCTGTTGCCGCGCGAGCGGTCCGCCCAACCGGTTGCCTGCGATTGATTTACAATGGAAGGACAGCCCGAACGCGCGGTCCTGATCCTGAATGTATGAGCGTGGATCCTGCCGCAGGCCAGAGCCGAGAGAATCGAGGAGCACAACGCATGGATGCACGCGGTCAACGCCACCGGACGATCTTGCAAGACATCGCGGAGCGGGCGATGCTCGAGCGGGGGCTGTCTCCCGAATTTTCCAGCGCCGCGATGGAGGAGGTCGGCCATCTGACGAAAGCAGCGACGCCGGACCGGCATCTGGTCCGCGACTTGCAAAATCTGCTGTGGGCTTCGATTGACAATGACGACTCGCGCGACCTTGACCAGTTGACCGTGGCCGAAGCGCTGCGCGGCGGAACCGTCCGGATTTCGGTCGCGATCGCCGACGTGGACTCGCTGGTGACAGACGGCTCGGCCATTGACCAGCACGCGCGGCAGAACACCACCTCCGTCTATACCGCAGCCAGGATCTTCCCGATGATCCCGGAGAAATTATCCACCGGGCTGACCTCGCTCAACCTCGCCGAGGAGCGGCTGGCCATGGTCGTTGAGATGGTCATCAAGCCGGACGGATCGTTGAAAGAATCCAGCATCTCGCGCGCGCTCGTGCGCAACCGCGCCAAGCTCGCCTATAACAGTGTTGCAAACTGGCTCGATTTCGATTCGGACCCGCCGGACGCTTTGGCGTCCGTGCCGGGACTGGCCGAGAACCTGAAGCTGCAAGACCGTGTGGCGCAGAACATGAAGAAGTTTCGACATCTGCAGGGATCTTTGACCCTGCAGACCATCGAAGCCAAGCCAGTGTTCGACGGGGACCAGATGCGCGGGCTCGAAATCCAGGAGAAGAATCGCGCCAAGGAGCTTATCGAAGATTTCATGATCGGCGCCAATGGGGTAACTGCCCGTTATCTGGCTTCACGGAATTTCGCCTCCATCCGCCGCGTGGTGCGCGTCCCCAAACGCTGGGAGCGGATCGTCGAGATCGCCGCCGAACGGAACTACAGGCTACCGGATCAACCGGATTCGAAGGCCCTCGAGGAATTTCTCGTCATCGCGCGCGCGGCGGACCCCTTGCGGTTCCCCGACCTTTCATTGGCCGTGATCAAACTGCTCGGATCCGGAGAATACATTGCGGAGCTGCCTGGCGAGCCGGCATCCGGCCATTTTGGACTGGCAGTCAAGGACTACACCCACTCCACGGCACCCAACCGCCGCTACCCAGATCTGATCACCCAGCGGCTATTGAAAGCCGCGCTTAACGGCAGGCCAACGCCGTATGACCGCGACGACCTTGAAGCCCTGGCTGCACATTGCACCGAGGCGGAGGACGCGGCCACCAAGGTCGAGCGCCAGGTCGAAAAATCCGCAGCGGCCCTGCTGCTTCAGTCCAGGATCGGAGAGAAATTCGATTCGATCGTAACCGGCGCTTCGGAAAAAGGCACCTGGGTGCGGTTGATCGAGATGCCTGTTGAGGGCAAAGTGGTCTCGGGCTCAGAAAGCGCGGACGTCGGCGATCGGATGCGGGTGCAGTTGATCGATACGAACGTCGAGCTCGGCTTTATCGACTTCAAGAGAATCGGGTCGCCGCAGGCCTGATGATGCAGCAACGGCGCGAGGAAGTAAACGCTCGCCGGACCAGGAGAACGCGATGAACACCAAGCTCAGGCCCGCCATCGCGGGCAAAGTGGCGATCGTGACCGGCGCCTCGTCGGGGATCGGAGAGGTGACCGCCCTCGAATTTGCGCGAGCCGGCGCGACGGTCGTTATCGCTGCCCGCCGGATCGAGCGGCTCGAGAGACTTGCCGAAAAGATCCGCCTGGAGGGTGGAACCGCCCTGCCGGTGCGAACCGACTTAACTGACATCGAACAGATTCGCAACCTGGTCAAGATCACCCTGGAAACCTTCGGGCGGGTGGATATCCTCGCCAACATTGCCGGGACAGGCTACTATGACTGGTTTGAAGAACTGTCCTCGGAAAATCTGCGCGAACAGTACGAGGTAAACGTGATCGGACTGGCCGAGCTTACGCGCGAGGTCATCCCGGCCATGAAGTCGCGCCGTTCCGGCTTTATTTTGAACATGTGCTCCTACTCGAGCGTCATCGCGGCCCCGCCGCTGACAGTGTACGCGAGCACCAAATACGCGGTGGAGGGCCTGACCGACGGGCTGCGGCGTGAGCTCATCCCATGGGGAATCAAAGTAATGCGCATCCATCCGAGCGGCGTCACCGGAACAGAATTCAAGGAGAAGGCCTCCCGCTATGGTGGGATCCAGTTCAAATCGATCACCTTCGGACAAATAACCCGTGAGAGGGTGGCCCGGACGCTGGTTCATCTCGTCGAGCGGCCTCGCAGCGCGGTCTTCCTCGGCCGCATTTATGACATACTGGCGATCCTGAATAAAGTAACCCCCTGGGTGATCGACTGGGCCAGCGCCTTCTGGGTGCGGCGCAAGCAGGCGGAGGAGTTGAGCAAAGGGCCGAAGGAGCCGCAGCAGCC
>DASXQN010000329.1:0-5843 GCA_036507155.1 Anaerolineales bacterium | reverse complement strand
CCATGAATTAGCGGACTAAAGTCCGCACTCCACGGCGTGAATGTGTGTCAGGGATTTTCTATCGTCACCTGCGTAACCGCCGTCTCCACGCGCTGATCGGTGCGGACGACGATCAACTGCACCGCATACAGGCCGCTCAGATCCGTGGTATCCCATTCTCCCAGGAGGCCATTCTCCACCGGGATGGATTTATCTTCACCGATCTGGATCCATTCCTGCGGATTGAGTCCTTTGCCGACCTGCAGCCGATACGACACAAAATCCGCGCCGGCTGCCGTGCCGAGGATTTGCAGCTTGCCCTGCACCTGCGCAAATAATTCCGGCGAGCTGATATTCACGACGGGATTGCGCGGCGGCGGCTGAATCGCGTCGTACGAATCCGGCGGGACGGGGATGCCTGCGGCGAGCGCCCACTCTTTCGCTTCGGCCGGCACGATCATATACACGCGTTTCTCCACGAGTTGCGGGGGCGTGAACACGGTGGCAAGTGTGCCGGTTTCGCGATTTACGTAGTAAGCGCGGTAAAGCGTATCGACCTGCGTCGGCTCATTGCCGTTCGTGAACACCTCGCTGACCACGTTGGGACAGTCCGCCGTGGGCAGCAGCCCGGACGGATCGCACACGTTCATGACGCTCACGCCCTGCGGCACCGGCCAGCCGTCGCGCGGCAGGTCGCGGCTGGTGAGCTGCATCAGCGCATTCCACAACGCAGCCGGCAGACGCGGCGATATGGACTCCCTCTCCCCTTGCCCACTCGCTTCCCCCTGCGGGGACGTTGCGCTCGGGATGCTTTGCGAGGAGAGGGTTGGGGTGAGGGCGGATTCAATCTGCGCAGCGGTCCACGTCACCACGACGCGGAACGGCGTATACCCGATCGCCCAGGCCTCGCGGCCCTCAGGCGTTTGTCCGATCTTCGCGGCCGTGGGCCGGCCGATCTCGAACGGGCTGGGGTTGCCGAGGCTCGGCCAGCGCGCCGCCTCCTCGCTCAACGAATTGGTGATCAAGTAAGCCAGCACCGGACTCACCACGGGCCGCGCTTCCGGTGCAGACCAATCGAGCACCGCCGCGTGGTCGGCCGCTTCGACGCGCAGGATCGCGGCCGGTGAGAAGACCTCACTTCCGGCCTCGCCTGAAGGCTGTCCGAAATACACGCCATTCGAATCGAACGCGCCGTACGCGCCGGCCAGCTCGAGCATGGTCGCGGGCGCGTCCAGCGAGAGGCCGAAGGACGCCGCGATGCGCGCCACGTTCTCCGCGCCCATCTGCTGGATCATCACCTCGGCCGGCACGCGGTAGTCGTTGGCCAGCGCCAACCGCGCGCGCAGCGGGCCGTGATAGGCGCCATCGTAATTCTGGACATCGATCTGCCCGGGGATGTCCCACACCAATGAGGCGGGACTCAGCCCGCGCGTGAAGCCGGTTAGATAGACGAACGGCGTCAGGAGGGACCCGGGGTCGTGCGCGCGCACGAGGGGTGTTTCCGCGCCTCGGAGCGTTTCCCCGACCAGCGCCAGCACTTGTCCGGTGTTCGGGTCGAGGATCAACGCGCTCGACGAGGACTCTGAGACAACGATGCCCGGCGGCAGCGACGGGAGCAGTCGCGCCGCTTCGCACTCGGTCTCCGGATCGGCCGCGCCCTGCAGCCGCGCGTTGTACACCGCGGTAACGCAGACCGCCTGCTGCTGCAGGTCGTAATCGAGCGTTGTGAAGATCGTCAGGCCGCCGCGCTCGATGCGCTCGCGGCTGAAGCGCGACTCGAACTGCGACAGCACCAGGTTAATGAATGCGGAGGCAGAGTCGCCCTCACCCCCAAGGGGAGAGGGGGGTGGCTGGATGGCGATGGGCAGCGTCAGCGCGCGGTCCGCGTCGGCCTGGGTGATCAGTCCGCGGTCAGCCAGCTCCTGGATCAGTTCGCGGCCGCGTTGCAGCGCGGCCTGCGGCGCGTCCAGCGGATTCAGCGCCGGAGACTGGCTGGCGGCAGCCAGGATGGCCGACTCGGCCAGGTTCAATTCAGCGGCGGGCTTGCCGAAATATAACTGGGCGGCCGCCTGGGCGCCGAAGGCATAATGTCCGTAGTTGCTGGAGTTCAAACGCCACTCGAGCACCTGCGCGCGTCCGTAGCGCGCCACGACCTGCGCGGCGAGAATCCGCTCACGAATGGCGCGCCGGACGGAGGGCGGCTCATTATATAGAAGCAGGTCCGAGACGAGCTGCTGCGCCAGCGTGGGATGCAGCTCCGGCTGCTGCCAGCCTTGAACAAGGTAGCCCGCATGTTCCCAGAAAGCGGGATCGGCCAGGATCACCACGCCGTCGGCAAGCGCCTGAGGCAGGTGACTCGGATTCTGCGGGTTGAGCGGAACATAGCCGCGCGGCGAGTTGTCCGGCGCAAAGATCAACAGCAGGTGTTGTCCGCTGCGGTCATACATGCGCGTCGGTTGCAGCAGCAGGCCGTCCGGCGGGTT
Source organism: Anaerolineales bacterium (assembly GCA_036507155.1). GTDB lineage: Bacteria > Chloroflexota > Anaerolineae > Anaerolineales > Villigracilaceae > DASXQN01. Next base: position 3,381 of record DASXQN010000329.1, on the reverse strand, counting down.
GAGCAGCCGCGGCAGAGTCTCGATCGAAGGCAGGTCGCGCGTCAGGTCCGCGTAGGCCAGCGCGGCGAGCAGGATCAGCGCCGCCAGGACGATCGAGAAGGCCATCCCGAGGCTGAGCAGCGCGCTGCGGCGGCGTCCGGCGGAGGTGCGTTGGCCGCTGAGGCGCCTTTCACGGCGGGCGCGCAGGATGGGGGTTACTTCATGCATAGGAAGGATTAAACCACAAAGGACACGAGAAAGACGTCAGACCATGGACAATTGACCGTGGACAATGGACCGTGGACAATGGACCGTGGACGATGGACCGCGGACAATGGACCGTGGACGATGGACGGCGCACCACTGAGAATGGTCCATCGTCTATCGTCTATCGTCCATCGTCTATCGTCCATCGTCTATCGTCCATCGTCTATCGTCCATCGTCTAATAAATCTGAAAGCCACTTCATCGCGCCCCCATCGGATTTCTTCGCCTTCTTCTTTATCGAAAGATCGCCTTCCACGGCGCCGCTCTGCCCGTTGATCAGGATCAGGCGCGGGCGTCCGTGCAGCGGAATCTCGTTCATCCAGACGGGGAGCAGGATGAGCTTGAACGACTCGATGGCCAGGTTCTCCGAGCTGGTATGCAGCAGCTTGAGCGGATACAGAAAGGCGGGCAGGTCGCGCTTGTAGCGTGTGTAGGCCTGGCTGCGCGCGTCGAGCGAGGCCTCTGCCAGCGGGACGTCATACACCTCGGCGGGCCAATCGGCCAGGTAACGCGCGTCGTACGGTTGAACGGCGGACAGGTCGAAGGTGGGCACGAGGCGCAGGAACGGCGCGGAGGGTTTGCGGCTGGCCCGGATCGGCAAGTCTTCCAGCATCAGGGCGTATTGGTCGGAGACGCGCGCGATCCTGGGTTGCTGCACGCCGTCGAAGGACGGCTGCTCGACCTCGACGGTCTCGCCCGTGTAATCGATGGCGCCGCCCACGTCGAAGGTCCACAGCGGCAGGTACAGGCCGCGCGGCATATCCACCTGTTTCTCGGGCTTCAGTTGATTCTTTTCCACCCAATCGATCAAGAGTTTGACGGCGCGTTTCTGGTTGAAGGCATGCGGCAGGATGCCGTCCGGGGCGAGCAGATCGCGGGTTTTCTCGAGATCGACGACGTACGGCGAGTCGCAATACACGCAGGAAGCCGAGATCAATTTGGCCGGTAGGATGAACTCGGAGCCGCAGCCCTGGCAGCGAAAGACCTGCTCGTTGAGCGGCCGGCCGTGTCCGCGCGCGGTGGCGAGTGCGATGACGAAATCATTCTGGTGTGCGCGCTGTGGTTCGTAGCCCAGCCGCTGGGCCCGCGTGCAATATTCGCACACCAACGATTGACCGTCCGGTGCGAAGGCCATGCGTCCTCCGCATTTGGGACACACAAAGCGCTGGGCGTCCACCTTGCGTAATCCCGCGGGCGCGGGCGGGAGTTTGTCGGGGTCCACGATCTCGTCGGCCTTGAGTTTCCCATCCAGCACGGCGAGCGCGCGGCGGGCGGGCGCGTGGCGCAGCGAGTGCAGCAGGCAATTTTCAAGGGCCTTGCGTTTCTCGGCCGGATCGTCGACCACCTGGCTCATCCAGAACCAGGCCTCGGCGATCACCTCCGCCTCGTCGGCGGCGTACAGGGCGCGGTCAAGATAGCGCTGGGCCAGATGTTTGTTACCGGCCTTTGCTTCGATGATACCGGTGCGGAGTAGATCCTTGGAGTAATCTCCGAACATGGCAGTGAGCAGTAATCAGTAATCAGTAGGCCAGTAACCAGTGAGCAGTGGACTAGGATGAAGCGTGTTTCCTGACGAGCGCGTCGGTCATCCTGGCGACGCGCGTCATCTGCAGCACGTCATGCACGCGCACGATATCCGCGCCGCGCGCGATGCCGATGGCGACGGTCGCGGCCGTGCCTTCCAGGCGCTGCTCGGCGGGCAGGTCGAGGGTCAGGCCGATAAAGGATTTGCGGGACGGGCCGATCAGGATCGGGTAGCCCAGGGCGCGGATCTCGTCCAGCCGGTTGAGCAGCTCGAGGTTGTGCGCCACGGTCTTTCCGAAGCCGATACCGGGATCGAGGATGATGTGCGACTCGGCCACCCCGGCCTTGCGCGCCAGCTCCACGCTCTGCAGCAGCTCGCGCTTCACGTCCTCGATCAGATCCTGGTACTCCGCGCCGATGTAACTTGCCCCCAGTCGCTCGCGCACCTCGACGTTGGCCGGGTTGCTGCGGTTGTGCATCAGCACCACCGGTACTTTGCGTTGCGCGGCCAGTGCGGCGAGCTCGGGATCGGCGCGCAGGGCCCAGACGTCGTTCAAGATGTGTGCGCCGGCCTCGAAGGCTTCCTCGGCTACGCGCGCCTTGTAGGTGTCGATCGAGATGAGCGTCTGCGGGAACTGTTTCGAGAGGGCGCGCACAACCGGGACAACGCGTCCCAGCTCCTCGTCCGCGCTGACCGGTGCGGAGCCGGGACGCGTCGACTCCCCGCCGACGTCCAGGATGTCTGCGCCTGCCGCGACGAATTCGTCCGCCTGCTGCAGGGTCTTCTGCAGCGCGTGATCTTGATCGACCAGCAGGCCGTCGCCGGAGAAACTGTCCGGCGTGATATTAAGGATGCCCATCACGTACGTGCGAGCACCCCAGACGAACGTATGATTTCCGATCTGGAGGGAGGGGGATTTCATAAAACGAATGTCATTGCGAGGGAGCGAAGCGACCGAAGCAATCTCCTAATTGACAAGGAGGTTGCTTCGTCGCCGCCGCTTCGACTTCGCTCCCTGCGGCCGCTCCGCTCAGCGCGATGGCTCCTCGCAAGGACAGAGCTTAGGATATCTGGTCGAGCGGACGTTCCAGCCAGGCCTCGGCTGCAGCGATATCGGTGAAGATCTTCAAAGCCGAGGCGGTTTCGGGCAGGGCCAGCGCGGCCGCCTTGCGGATGGATTCGGCCACCTTGTCATTCGCCACCACCACCGCCACGCGGATATTGCGTGCCGAGGGATCGCTGTTAACTTCAACGGCCAGGCGAACGGCCTTCTCGGGGATCTCCTTGACCGCGCGCAGGTCATACAGGTTGCGCGTGAAGCGATCGGAACCGAGCAGGTGCTCGAGCGCAAATTCGCGCCAGTCCTGCAGCGTAGCTTCGGAGAGATCGGTGAAGGTAAGGGTCATGCCGCCGTCGCCGCGGCGGACGACGGTGTAGCCGACCCCGGGTTTGGCGGTCCAATTGAGCGGTTTGGTATCAGTCATGGCAGTACTCCAGTTTCCAAATTCATTATAACTTTATCTCATCCAAAGGTTCGGGCGCGTCAGCGGATGGATTTGATGAAAGTTTCGACCATGGCCTCGTCCCAACCCTGGGCCGGACCCTGGATC
>DASXQN010000328.1:0-2940 GCA_036507155.1 Anaerolineales bacterium | reverse complement strand
TTCCGCCTCGAGCACGAAGGCGGCTACAACAACGCGGCTGTCACCGGCGGCCTGGTCACGATGCTGGACCTGTGGGAGGGGGAGGCCCGCGTAGACGGGATCCCCGAAGAGATCATTCAAGCGGTCGCGCAGCGGCTGCGCTCCTACGATGGACTCAAACCGGAGTCGCGCGCCGACTCGTTGCGCGGCTTGTGGAAGCGCATCGGCGAGACGTATCCCGAGGTCCGCTCACGAACCGTGCCGCGCAATGATCAGGGCGCAGCGCCGCGTCCCGCCCCCAGGCCGGCGAAGTCCCTGGAGGGGGGTCCCGATCGTCGGGCGAATCAGAACTCCGGGCCGCGTCCCGCGCCTCCCGGCCGCTCCGAATCCGCTCCGGGCGCGAAGACCAGCGCCACGCCCGCCGCGCTCAACGCGGCATTGACCGTCCTGCAGGGCGTCGGGCCGAAACACGCGGAGACGCTCGGCAAGCTCGGCCTGCAGACTCTGGGCGACATGTTGTATTACTTCCCGCGCCGCTACGAAGATTACAGCCAGCTCAAGCCGATTAAGGCGCTTTGGTATGGCGAGACGATCACGGTGATCGGCACGCTGCAAAACGTGCTGACGCGCCCGATCCGCGGCGGAAAATCGCAAATGGTCGAGGCCGTGCTGTCGGACGGCACCGGCGGACTGCGGTTGTCCTGGTTCAACCAGCCCTGGATGGCGAACCGGCTGAAAGAGGGCGAACAGATCTCGGTCTCTGGGAGGGTCGAACAATATCTCGGCAGGCTGGTGATGAATAATCCGGATTGGGAATCTGTGGAGGTGGAGAACCTGCACACCAACCGCATCGTTCCCATCTACGCGCTGACCGAGAAGATCACGCAAAAGTGGCTTCGCAACCTGATGAATCAGGTCGTCACCTATTGGGCGCCGGCCGTGCCGGATGCGCTGCCCGAGAGCGTGCGTTCGTCCGCCGGGCTGCTCCCGCTGGGACAGGCGCTCCTGAACATTCATTTTCCAAGTTCGCAGGAAAAACTTATTGCGGCGCGCGAGCGCCTTGCCTTCGATGAGATCTTCTATCTACAGATGGGCGTGCTGCGCCAGAAGAAGGATTGGCAGTCCGTGCAGGCGCGCAGCTTCGAAGCCGCGGACGATTGGATGGAGTCGCGCACGGCCGCGCTGCCGTTCACGCTGACCGGCGCGCAGCAGCGCGTGCTCTCGGATGTGCGCGCGGATCTGAAGTCTGGCACGCCGATGAACCGTTTGTTACAAGGCGATGTTGGCTCGGGAAAGACCGTGGTCGCTTCTCTAGCGGCTGGAATCATCGTAAACGCGAATGCCCAGGCCGCCATCATGGCGCCCACCTCGATCCTGGCGGAGCAGCACTATCGCACCTTCACCAGCCTGCTGGGCGGCGAGAATGGGATCATGCCCGAGGGGCAGATCCGCCTCTTGATCGGCGACACGCCCGAGGCGGAGAAGGAAGCGTTGCGCGCCGGTCTGGCCGATGGCAGCGTCAAGATCGTCATCGGCACGCATGCCCTGCTCGAGGAGCCGGTCAAATTCCAGGACCTGCAGTTCGCGGTCATCGATGAACAACAGCGCTTCGGTGTGGACCAGCGCGCCGCGCTGCGCGCCAAGGGCGGCTCACCGCATCTGCTGGTCATGACCGCCACGCCCATCCCGCGCTCGCTGGCCCTGACGCTGTACGGCGATCTCGATCTGTCTGTGATCGACGAGATGCCGGCCGGCCGCCAGCCGATCAACACGCACGTGCTCACGCCGCAAGAGCGCGAACGCGCGTATTCCCTCATCCGCAGCCAGATCGGCGAAGGACGCCAGGCGTTCATCATCTATCCGCTGATCGAGGAGAGCGAGAAGATCGAAGGGCGCGCGGCCGTCGACGATTACGAAGCGCTGACGAAGGACATCTTCCCCGAACTGAAGCTGGGCCTGCTGCACGGACGTATGCGGCAGGACGAGAAGGATGCCACGATGCTCAAGTTCCGCGACCGCGCGTTTGACATCCTGGTCTCGACCACCGTCGTGGAGGTCGGCGTGGACGTTCCGAACGCGACCGTCATGCTGATCGAGGGCGCGGACCGGTTCGGGCTGGCGCAGCTGCATCAATTGCGCGGCCGTGTCGGGCGCGGCGATGCCCAATCCTTCTGTTTATTAATCCCCACGCACGCGGACGCCACCGAGAACGAGCGCCTGATGGCCATGGCCGAATCCAGCGACGGCTTCGTGCTGGCCGAGCGCGACCTGCAGCAGCGCGGCCCCGGCGAATTCCTGGGGACGCGCCAGGCGGGCTACGCCTCCGGCTTGCGCATGGCCAGCCTGAGCGACGTAAAGTTGATCGAGCGGGCCCGCGCCCAGGCGCAGACCCTGTTCGAGCAGGACGCGCAATTGAGCCAACCTGAGCACAAGCTGCTCTCGGAGGCATTCGGTCGATTCTGGGGTGAAGGCAAGGGAGACGTTAGTTAGTCGGATAGTCGGATAGTCGGATAGTCGGATAGTCAAATAGTCGAAGCGTGGGATAAAGAGGGGTGATAAAATGGCAAAGGTCAGACGATTTGAGGAACTACTTTGTTGGCAAAAAGCACGCCAGTTGGCAAATCTGGTCTATGATCTCACCAATTATCCCGATTTTGCCAGAGACTACAAATTGTGTAGTCAAATCCAGGACGCGGCCGGTTCGGTGATGCACAACATCGCCGAAGGCAACGATGCTGGAACCGATCCGGAATTCATCCGTTTTCTAAAGATCGCGCGTCGTTCATGCAGCGAAGTGCAATCTCAACTCTATCTGGCATTGGATCGTAAATATATCTCGGATGCCGATCTTGCAAAAACTTATGCGATCGCCGACGAAGCCAAGCGCTTGGTAAACGGATTGATCGCCTATTTGCGGAAGAGTCAGTCGGCTAACCTTCCCAATAATAAGCTCAGAGAAAC
>DASXQN010000327.1:0-14014 GCA_036507155.1 Anaerolineales bacterium | reverse complement strand
AGGTTGCGCATGGTGATCTTGATGCTGGGCAACTGCGCGCTGCGAGCCAGCAGGTCGGTGCGTGCCTTCCCATCGACGACCAGGTTCACCAGTTTTCCCCCGTATGGGGCGATCAGCTTTGCTTTCGACATACAGTTCTCCGTAAATCTAGAATTGCTTGCAGACGCCTTTCCGGCCCTTCTTCCTGCCAGGCGCGAGGCAGAATTATACTTCAAAATTCAGTAAATGAATTTTAGATTTTCTCGGCTGGATGTCATTGCGAGGAGGCGCTGGTCGAGTAGGCCGAGTGCTTTTCGAGGCCGTATCGAGACCGAGCCGACGAAGCAATCCCCCTTTTAACAGGAGATTGCTTCGTCGTGGCGCCGTAGCGCCACTCCTCGCAATGACATATTTGGTTACGCTATAATCCCCCTCACTCCCATGGACGCAAAACACATCCGCAACCTGCTTTTCGCCGTGCTGATGCTTGGTTTCTTTTATTATGCCAACCGTTACATCCAGGCTACCGCCATCGTAGTGAATGGCGAACGATATTATGTGCTTTTCGACGATGCCATGATCTCGATGCGCTACGCCTACAACCTCGCGCACGGCCTGGGCGCGGTGTGGAACGCGGGGGAGCGCGTGGAGGGCTTTACGAATCCGCTGTGGGTCGGCTACATGGCGCTCTTTCACCTGCTGCCCATCCCGCTCTCGAAGATGAGTCTGGCGATCCAAGTCAGCGGCGCAGTCTTGCTGGCGGCCACGCTGTATTTTGTGCGGCGCATCGTTGAACTCTTCACCGACGATCTGCTGACCATGCTCGCCGCAGTGGCATTGACCGCCTTCTACGGGCCGCTCATCTCGTGGGACTTGCTCGGCATGGAGGTCAGCCTGCTCGGTTTGATGCTGACCGCGGCCGTCTGGCTGATCGTAAAGAATGACGGACGCATCACCCCCGCCGCCCTTGGCCTGCTCGCCGTTTCGACGCTGGTCCGCTTCGATATGGCGGTTCCGTATCTCGTCGTTCTGACGGTCTTGTCCGTTACCCAAAAACAAGACCGCCGCCGATACCTGCTGTGGGGACTCGCTCTGCTGATCCTGTTCCTGGGCGGCCAGGCGCTGGCGCGCTATTTCTATTATGATGCCTGGCTTCCCAATACGTACTATCTGAAAGTGGAGGGCTGGCCTTTCGCCTTGCGCATCATGCGCGGACTGTATGCCTTGTTCCAATTTATCTATTACTCGAACTGGGTTTTGTTCCTGCTGCCGCTCAGCCTGCTCTTCTTCCGGCGTGACTGGAAAGTGATCTTGCTGCTGGCAGTCATCGCCGGTCAACTGGCGTACTCCGTGTACGTCGGCGGCGACGCCTGGGAGGAGCACGGCGGGGCGAATCGCTACATCGCCATTGCCATGCCGGTGTTTTTCGCGGCGTTCGCGCTGGTGGTGAATGAAATTCGTATTCGGGCCGTGAGGTTGTTTTTGACCACGAAGGACACGAAGGGGCACGAAGGAAAAACTTTGGGAAAGAGAAGCGCCGAGATTGGGTCGTATCTGGCGCTGGTTGTTCTGGTTGTCATCGCCATGTTGAATTTCAACGCGCTGATCGGCGATTGGAAGTCGATCGAACGCTGGACTTTTCAGCGCAGGCCCGATTACGTGGCCGGCAACGACCACAACCTGCAGGTCGCACTGGCCCTGCAGGAGGTCACCCTGCCCGGCGCCTCTGTGGCCGTGATCGGCGCGGGAACCATCCCCTACCTGCTTCCGGACCGCTATGCCATCGACATCCTCGGCAAGGCCGATCCCGTGATCGCGCACGGGCCGGTCCGCACGCCGATGAGCATCGTGAACGTACCGAACATGCGCCCCGGCCATATGAAATGGAATTATGCGCATACGTTCGGCGAGCTCAAGCCGGATGTGATCGTGTCCATCTGGGAAGGCACCGGCGATGAGGCCGCGCCGTACTTGCAAGATTATGCGTACGGGGAGATCGGGGACAAACTGCGCATCTATCTGCGCAAGGATTCCCCAAACATTTTATGGGATAAGGTACTTCTCCCCAATTAATCGCGTTGCTCCTCAACGGGCTTAGCCCGTCGGTGAACATATGATTTCTCTTGCTCCGAGACGGGCTCGGGGCTGAGTTTATTATTGATGCGCCGCCGTCCCACCGGGATGCTTCGCGACGGATGGCGGCTGGAGCAGAATTAATCGTCCGGTCGCCTGCGACTCGCGCGCCGCCAGGGCCAGTTCCAACGCTGCGATCCCATCCCTCAGACTACAAACCGGCTCCTCGCCGTCTCGAACAACTTGGATAAAGTGTCTTGTCTGCGCGATGAATAGATCATTTCGCTCAAAGCCTGCCGGGGGCGCGAACTGTTCGGCTGACGGCAGTGGATCGACATCCGGCGAACCGAACTCCGCCTGAACTTTTTGGAAGTGCAGGATCCCGTCGGCGTTATCCCAGCGCAGAGTCCCGGACGTGCCGGCGATCTCCAGCCTGTGCACAGGCGGACGCTGGAAATAATTGAGATGTACGCCACCCAGCGCGCCGTTCGCGAACTTCAAGCCGATCTCTGCCGCGTCCTCCACGTCCACATCCAGCGGGGAGATATGTCCGCTAAACGACCACAGCGATTCGACTTCCCCCATTAAGAAGCGCACATAGTCCAGGGGATGCGTCAGCGTGACGATCACGCCCCCGCCCAGGTCCGCCCGCGCCGCGTAGCCCTGACGATAGTCCTCCCACGGATGCCAGCCCGGCAGATATTCGCCCCAGTGCGCGCGCACGGCCAGGACGCGACCCAACGCGCCGGCCCGGATCAGTTCGCGCGCTTTCTTCAAAGCGGGATGATGGCGAAATTGGAATCCGACCAGGATTCGGCTGCCGCTCTTGTCCGCCGCGCGTTGCAGATCGTCCAGGCCGGCGAGCGAATGCGAGACCGGCTTTTCGAGCAGGATATGGCAGCCAGCTTCGGCAGCCGGGATCGCGACCTGTAAATGCAGGGCCGTGGGGTTGGCGACGAAGACGGCGTCGGGTTCGTGGGTTTTCAGGGCGGCGCGCAGGTCGGTTTCAACGGGGTAACCAGCCAACTCATCGTCGGGCAGCGTGGCGCGATGGCTTCGAAGCAGGACGATCTCTTTTTCCCCGAGGGCGTCCAGATTGCGGAGATGCCGGCGGCCAATGGAGCCGAGTCCCGCGATGAGGAATTTCATGAAGACTTTTTTCTAAACACAAAGGACACGAAGTACACAAAGGAGGGACCTTGAAACCTTTGTGACCGTCGTGTCCTTTGTGTTTAATCTCCTACCAGTCCGAATCCTTCGCATACTTCCACTTCACCAGCATTTCCCCCGCCATCTCTTTGAAGAGCGCCTTATCGCGCGCGGTGAAGAGTCTCTGCCAGTTGCCGGCCTGACCCTTCGGCAGGAAGGAGGCAATGCCCTCGTTGCGCCTGGCCTGCCATTCTTCATCGGGGTTGGAGGCCATCTCGGCCTTGATTTTCTTCTCCGCCGGCCGTTTGTTCTTCTTTGCGCCCAGGAACTTCCAGAGCCGGGACATTTCTTCGTACGGATCTTCGAGCAGGTCTTCGTAGCGCACGGCCGCATAATTCCGGCCGAACAAGCGCTTCCCTTCCCGTTCGATCTCCTGCAGATTCGCGACCCAGCCTTTCGCGACGCGCCGGATGAACGCCTCGGTGAAGATCGAGCGCGCCCCGCTTGTGAACGCAGCCGGATCCCTGCGCAGCTCATCGACGATGCGTTTATCTTCGGGCAGGAGGAATTTCGACTCTTCCACCAGGTTTCGGAAGCGCTCCGAGATCAGCACATCGCGGCCGTCACGAACGATGTACACCAGTTTCGCGTCCGGATAGACTGCAGCCAAATCCCGCACCGCCTGGCCGTGGATCATGGACGAGGGGCTCTTATCTCCCACGATGCGCTTGCCTTCCGCCGCGGCTTCGCGCTCCATGATGAAGTCCGCCGCGGCGCGCAGGACCAGCGGCGACAGGTCCCGGCCGCGGTTCCAGCGGTTGGACTTGCGCTTCAGCCACTCTTCCGCTTCGGCGCTATCCACCAGCGACTTGAGCAGCGGTCTGCGCGTGAAGAAGTGCGCCTGATAGCTGCAATGCACTTCCGGATGCAGACGCGCCAGGCGCATCAGAAGCGTAGTCCCCGACCGGGCGTGCCCGAAGATGAAGAACTTCTCGCGCGGGAAGAATTGCTTGATCTCGGCGACTTCTTCCCGCGTGATGGCGGGTATCTCGCCGCGTCCCCGTTGTTGCGGTTCGCCTTTGAGCAGGATGCGGGCGGATTTTTTGAGGCGGGTCAGGATTTCCATGGATTTCGGGAGATTAACCACAAAGGACACGAAGGAGCACGAAGGTATGAGCCACGGATTACGCGGATTCGCATGGATTATTTCTGTTTTTCCTCTTCAAGGTCCGTGACCGTCCGCATCATCCGCGTTTTCCGTGTATGCTCTCTACCGCTTCCAATTCAGCATCACCAGTCCCGCCAGGCAGACCAGGATGCCGATGATGTTCACAAGCGAGAGTTTATCCTTGAAGACGAAGATGGCCACCGGCACCAGGATCAGTGATGCCACCACGTTTACCAGCACGGCCGCGATGCCGATATTCCAGCCCGCGCGATAGACGAGCAGGAAGCCCACCTCGAGTCCCACCAGCGAAATCGCCAGGATATAACTTGCCCAGTTCAGCTGCTTGAGGGCCGCGGCGAATCCGTTTTCGGGCGGAAGGAAGATGAGCAGGCCGAAGCACAGGGCTAGAGAGACCGCATACGTGACGATGGTGGAGACGGCCGGGTTGGCGCCCGGCGCGATCTGCTTCTGCGTAAAGTGATACAACGCGCTCGAGGCGATGGCGAGGTTGATCGAGAAGTAAAAGAGAAACATGTTTCGTTGTCCAGTCACAGGATCATCCTAAATCGCAACTCAAAATATCGCCACGGGTCAGTCCGGACTGATCACCTCAGTACCGATCGTCACGGAGATGGTCGCGCCGGAGCCGACACAGATGGCGTTGATGGTTTTTGCAATCGAGGGCGCGTTTCCGGTGATCCATGCATAGCCCCAATAACAGCCTGCCAGGACGGTCACCGTTGGAGCATCAAATATTCCCAGCGAAAAGCTGTAGGTTCCGCACTCGCCAAGCGAGTTCGCCTGGTACATGCCAAAGGAAAGGTTGACCTGACCCTTGGATTTATTGACCAGCTTCACGCGGCCCGTGTCCCCTTGCGGCTCCACCGGCGGAACCCCTTCACAAGGATCGGTCATCGCAGTGGCCGTGACCGGCACGCTGGTGGGCAGCGGTGGGGATGTCGGCAGAGGCGTGAAGGTGGGCGTTAGGGTTGGCGGGATCGGTGTGGCGGTCGGGATGGCAGCCTGGGTCATGGCGACCTGGGTATACGCGTTGGCTAGCGCCGTGCTCGCAAAATCCTCGGCGCTCAAGGTTGGCTCGGGCGCGGGCCCGCACGCGGATATCAAGACGAGCATCAACACGCCGACATAACGTAAAAGACTTTTCTTCATTTTCTCTCCAATATTCATGTCATTGCGAGGAGGTCGCTGGTCGAGCGTCGCCGAAGGCGACTTATCGAGACCGGCACCGACGTGGCAATCTCCCGTTCTCAAGTTGCTTGAGATTGCCAAGGTGCCACGCAGAGGTACGTCGGGCTCGCTTCGGCTTCGCTCCCATTGGTCGCTCCGCTCAGCGCGATCCTACTCGCAATGACACTAGGAATTTAGAATTTCCAAAATATGTTTCGCCGTCCTTTTGCCGGCAGTGCCATCAGTATACGTGATTTCGTGTTCGATGAATGCGCGTCGCTCGGCGGAATCCAGCGCAGGATCCTTCAAGTACGCGTTCAATACATCGCGCAACTGGTCCGCATTCTCGGCCACCCGCCCGGCCTTCGCCTCGCGGAAGCGCTGGTGCGTGGGCCAATCGCCGATCTCTTTGAGCGCCAGGGAATATTTCCCTGGCACATTCCAACCTCCCGGCCTGTCGATGACCGCGGCCACGATGGGCCGGTCGTGCACAGCACTCTCCACGACCATGGTCGAATAGACCGTCACGAACACGTCCGAGTGCGCCATCATGGAGGATTTCTCGTCCATGTCCTCGCCGCCATAATAGCCGAGCGAGCCTCCGAGCGGAACGGGCCGCACAACGTGTACATGCGGATACTTCTTTTCAAGCTCGTGGATCCTCTCGCGTTCTTCAGCAAAGATGCGCGGCTTATCCTGAAAATGACTGGGGTGCAGGCGCACCAACAGTTGCGAAGGTTCGGCCAGCGAGTCCGACGCGACCAGCTTTGCAAGCGCCTCCACGTTGGGGTAGTTCGGCGCGAAGTGGACGAAACTGCACGCGTATGAGATCAACTTGCGCGCAGGGTCGAGGCCGTGCAGTTTGAAGTACTCGTCACGCGGCAGCAGCCACTGCTTGCGCAGATAACCGTCGTACGAAGGCATCCCGCCGATACGGACGCGCGCCGGATCCCAATCCGAGCCGCGCACCAGCTCCTGCTTCTGGATGTTGGACCAGCACACCGCGAAGTCGACGAGCGCGCCGGGGATGGCGTAGCTGGAGGGGTTGTCCCAGCCGACGATGACGGTCATGGTCGGGACCCCGCGCCGGGCCGCCTCCCGGAGGAGGTACCGGTCCAGCCTCCAGCCCGGAGTCGAGGCGACGACCAGGTCGGGCCGGTACTTCTCAAATAGATCGGCATACAGCTCCGGGCGGGGGGCGAAGCGGGTCTGCATCCGAACGAGAGATCTGCGCGCGAAGGAGAACGTCCGCAGAAGCACTGTTGCCAGCGCGGCCGGGATCCACAGGCCGAGGCGGAATTTCCACGAGTTCTCGGCCCAGACTTCCCAGATGTGGCTGTCCATGGCGCGGGTGTTCATCCGCCACGAACCGCCGACGCGCCGCAGGTAGGAGGACAGCAGCCATTGCAGACGCGGCTTGGTTTTGCGCGCGTAATCGCCGGCCTGCTTGAGGCGCAAGCCCTCGATGGTCAGGCCCGGGCGCGCAAAGCGAGCGCCGATTTGGGCCTGGATCTCATCGTCGGTGAGCAGGACGACTTCCACGCCCGCTTCGAGCAGCGTCGGAACGACGTCGCTTTGCAGGAAGTAGACGATGGCCATGCCGTGATCTGCGGAGATGAAGATACGTTGGGGCATATTTTTCAAATGTCATTGCGAGGAACGAAGCGACGAAGCAATCTCACGGTGTCAAACAAATATTCGTTCGAAGCTACCTGAATTTGCCGCGCTTCTTGACTGATTGGCACTGACACTCTTTAGTTTGAGATTGCTTCGTCGCCGCTTCGACTTCGCTCCCTGCGGTCGCTCCGCTCAGCGCGATGGCTCCCCGCAATGACATGGTCCTTATGAATAATACCAATTGAATATCTTGTTATACAGCGCCAGAAATGATTTCTTGATCGGTCCAAAATGCAGAATGCGGCGGGCAATTCCCGCCTTACTCTTTGGCTTTTGCTTCCCCAACTCCCCGCGCAGATAGCCCAGCGTGTTGGACATGTTCATCGCCAGCGGATCGGAGACCATCAGCCGCAGCAGCCCGACGTCGTTCATGCGCTGATCGAGCTCACGCACCTGGCCCATCGGTTTGTGCATGTCAAAGGGCAGGAATTGCTGCAGCGTCGACTTGTGGGCCGTGAACTGCCAGTGCGAGGCGCCGGCCATCGCTGTCACGCCCTTGTAATTAATTCTCCAGTCTCTCGTTTCCGCATATACTTTGCGATTCTCTTCCTCGGTCTGTCCCAGCGAGAGGTTGAATTCCAGAAAGGTCTCCCACGGGATGAACTGTCCCTCTTCGAGTTGCGCATTCTGGCGCGCCCATTGGAGAGTACTCTCGTAAAATTCGGGTGGCGTGCGGAACGGGCGGGCGGTGACCATGCCGACGTTCGGGAAAGTTTCAATGATCTCCACCGAGCGCTTCAGCCAATTCGGCGAGAACAGCACGTCGCTATCGGTATAGGCGATGATCTCACCGGGTGCGCCCGCCAGGATCACGTTCCATGCGCCGCCTTTGCCCATGTTCTTCTCGGACAGGATGAGATACTGGATGCGACCGGCCTCTTTCTCGGCGAGCAGATACTCGCGCACCTCCGGCCCCGAACCGTTATCGAAGACCAGCAAGTCGAACGGCAGGCCCGCGTCGGCGCGCAGCGAGTCCAGGCAGACCTTGAGGACGTCCAGCGTCTCGGCATGGAATCCGCTCAGAAACGGAATGTAGTTGAGCAGCGCGACTGTGATCCGCTCGGGGCGGGCTACATCTTTGACGAACTTGGCTGGGTTTTGGCCTTTTCTCATAGAGTGTCAGGTGTGATGTGTCACGTGTCAAATGTCACGTGTCAAGTGTCAAGTGTTGGGTGTCACGTGTCAGATTAGAGGCGACGAATATCAATAGTCGAATATCGATTGTCCATCATCGGATCCTGAATAATTTTTGAAGTCTCTTCTTCCAGCGCTTCGGACGGGCAACTTCCTCGATCATGTCCTCAGGCAGGAAGTAGAAGATCCTGCGCAGCAAGAGTTCCAGGCCGCGCATAAAGCGCAGATAGGACATGGCGGGGCGCGCAAGTGTACCACCTGCAAGGCGATGGGTCGCATCCACGATGGTGTAGCGGACCGCGGCTTCTCCTCCTGCCAGGCGGATGTTCTCGTCGGTCTCGGGGGAGGTGTGATGGGTCTCGCCGCCGGGCAAGTGGGAATAGTCGTGGTTCTGATGCACGATCATGACGGACGGCGTTCCATCCACCACCGGCCAGCGCTCGTGGCGGGCCTTGTAGATCATCCAGTTGTCCCAGCCTGCTCGTCCAATGGCGAAATCGGGAATGCTGAGGTAACAAGAGCGCGGGAAGAGGAAAAAGTCGCTGCCGGCCGGGCGATGCAGGGAGCCTTGACCATGGACGATGGACGACAGACGGTCCTGCCAACCTTGTGCGAATTCGATGGCCCCGGTTACATCGAGGTCCCAGCGTTGGCTCAGCATCACGAACTTGTCTTTGCGTTTCCCAACCAGTCTTGCGGCCTCGACGAAATCGGACATCAAGATCATGTCGGAATTGATGATGCAGAGAAAATCGCTGTGGCTGCTCTCCCGCGCCAGATCGAACATGGACGAGATCAGCGGCGTGCCGCCAGCGTTGCGTGCGACAGTTTCGATGTGCTGTACATGGAGCTCGGCGGCAGTTTCGGCCAGGCCTGGTTCCTCGCCGAGCAGGAGCACTTCCACGTCCGGGAGCATGGTCCATGATTTGATCGCGTTGCGCTGGATCGTCGCAATATGCGGATCGGCAAATGACTTGGGCGCGGAGAAGAGGGTGATGAATGGCATGATCGGGTTGCAGGTTGAAGGTTTCAGCTTGCAGGTTGACAGTTCTTGGCACTGAAACGTTGGAACGCCCTAACGTTTTGGCGCCCTCTTATCCACGTCTTTGAGCGTTTTGTGCTTGACGTTCGCATTGATTTCCATCAAATGCGGCTCCGCATGCACCAGGTCGAGCACGTCCTTCCATGAAAAATCATCGCGGCAGTCAAAGCGGGCATAAACCTGGCGCATGAACTCCAGGTCCGCCGGCGTATCCACGGTCCAGCGATACTCGCCGAAGTCGGTGGTGTGATGCAGCACGGCGATCTTGAAACCGCGAGGGGAAACAGCTGTTTGCAGTTGACGGCGTTGCCCTGAGCCTGGCGAAGGGTTAACGGTTGTCAGTTGAGCGCCTTCGTAAAAATAGGGCATGGCATGCTCGCGGTGTTGGGGTTCTCTCGCCTCGGTCCAGGCTCTTTCAAGCGCGGCGAAGGTGCAGGCTTCCACGTCCAGCCCGATGGGATATGTCCGCTGCCAGGGCGGCGGCAGGCGGTTGCAGGCAAAGTCGTATTCGCCTTCGAGCAGCGTGTTGACGACATCGTCGATCAGCACGGGATCGATCACGGGGCAATCGGCGGTGATGCGCACGACCACGTCCGCTTTGGCCTCATGGGCGGCCTGATAGTAGCGGTCCAGGACGTCGAACTGGCTGCCGCGCGTGAACGGGATGCCGCTGAATCCACAGTACTCCGCCACGGGGTCGTCGGAAGGATCCGTCGTGGTGGCGACCAGAGTCCCGGCAGCGGTGGCAGACCGCGAGGTCCGGATGAAGACGCGGCTCAACATCGGCTGTCCCGCGATGTCCGTCAGGATCTTCCCGGGCAGGCGGGACGAGCTCATGCGTCCTTGAATGATGGCGATTACACGCGGTTTCATAGGATTGGACCGGAGATAAACGGAGATTCACGGAGATGATTGTCCATCCCTGTTCATCTCCGTTTATCTCCGATAAATTACCCGGTCTGCGCCTCGGAGGCGATCGGCAGGGAGATGATAAATCCCTTGACGCGGAACCGTTCGACGTAGTCGCGCACGGTCCAGTAGTCGAGGCCGGTCTGATCGGCGATGTCAAAGACCGAGTGCTGCCCCTCGAAGCGCATCATGATCTTTTCGATGGCGCGGTTGAGCGCCCAGTCGTCGCGCCAATCCACCCACAGCCCATTGCCGCTCAGGAACACGGGTCCGCGGAATGTACGGCGCGGGATGTAGTTGCTCGCATAGATTCGCACGATATGCTCCGCGGCGTCGGCGGCCTCCACCAGCATGTCCTCGTGGATGATCTCGAGGTTGTCGTCGGTGGTGTGGTATTCGTCGTACGGCCAGCGGTTGAGCGAGATGCACGGCACGTTGACACCGGGGCCGTTGATAACGCGTTCGTCGTTGGCAGGCGCGGCCGCGAACTCGCGTTCATCATGGTCGCTGTTGCGCAATACATAATCCGTGATCCGGTCGAGCAGATGCGTGTGCTGGCGCGTGTGATGGAAAGCCAGCCTGCTGCGATTGCCGGTCATCTCGAGGAAGATGCCGCCGCGCAGGGCCGGGATGACCGCTTCGTTGTGCGCCAGATAGGCGATCGTGCCGATGGTCTCGGGCCCGAACCAGAAGCGCACGCTCATGGAACCCGCCGGCAGCGGCCGCGCGGCGAGACGACGGGCCAGCTCGATGGCGGTCACCACGCCGGCGCCGTCGTCGTTGGCCTGCATCGGATGGCAGGTGTGCGCCTGCACGATCATTTCGCCCGCCTCGGGGTTCGGTCCGCCTTCGGGATGGACCACCGCGGTGGCGACGCGGAAACCCTGTGCAGCATCGGTGATGAATTCGGATTTGATGACCGCGCGATACCTTCGGTCGCGCGCTAGTTTGTCAAAAACGTTTTTGGGAAGGCAAAACCCCCAATCGCGCTCGTAGTATTTAAAGACCCAAGGCACGCTATGCGGGCGCTTCTCATTGAAATACAGATGAGGTTCCAACTCTTCCCAGGTCACGACCTTATCGATCGGCAGCGAATACGAGACGATGTGCAGCGGATTGTCCTTGAAGTCCACGATGCGCTCGCCGCCCTCCACCTCGAGATAAGCCTCATGCACGACGTAACGCTCGGGCACCTTCCAGGTCCAGACCGCCGTGAGCGGCGCGTAGGTCTCAAGCATATAGTTGGCCGAATCGGGCATGTACGAGCCCACGATCTGCAGCGTTTTATCCTGGCCGTCGGAGGCCAGCGTGCGGTGCAGCGGGAAGAACTCGGCCAGGATGGCTTTGAGGGAGGCGTAGTGTTTCATATTCGTTCGCGAGCCAAAATGCTAATCCGCGGATTACGCAGATTTCGCCGATTTTATTAATTTGTCTGCGCGATCTGCTTAATCTGCGGGTCAGTCTTGCATTTATTTCTTCTCGATCCTATACAACAAATGCGGATCGCGGCGCATCTCGCGCGCGGTGAACGCGTAGGCTTCGTCGGCCTTCATTAACTTCACGTCCGCTTCGCCGATCCTGCCAACCCGGATGACTCCTGCCTTTTCCATCAACTCGCCCATCGGATCGACCTCGGTGATGACGCCCATGTCGATATTTCGCACCAGCATCTCGAAGGTATCCACTTTCGTCGTGCCGTCCCAGTCGGTCACTTCGCCGGTGAACTGTTTCAGAAAGCGGTAGTCCACGCCTTCCATCTGCTCGACATGATGGAAGAAGGTCATGCTGTTGGTGTACGACAGGCCGATGACCATGATCTTGCCACCCAGGTCGCGCAGCTTGCCGAAGACCGAGTCGCGCTCGTAGCTGCTCTTATAGCGCAGTCCGCCGAGCATTTCGGCGTGCTTGCCGATGATGGCGAACGAATAGATCGGATGGAACACGCGGCGGGCGCGCGGGTCCTTGCGGACGAGTTCGGTCAGCACGCCCATTTGCGAGCGGGTCGTGCGCACGTCCCAGGGCTGCCCCTTGTTGAAGTTGAAGTTGAAGGTGGGCATGATGAGCGTGCCGCCCTCGCCGAGCGCGGCCAGCAGCGCGTCGACCACGGTCTGCGGGCCGCCGTCGACCGGGCCGAAGGATTTGTAGGAACTGTGGACGAGCAGTGTGTCGCCGTCGGCTACACCGAGCTTACGAAAGCCGGAGACGAGGTCATCAGGGGTTAGCATAGATGTTCCATCGAAGCGTAGGGGCGGACCGCCGTCCGCCCTTACTCCATCACCGAGTACGGGCGGCCGGCCGCCCCTACATGTATAAACCGCCGTTGACGTTGATCACCTGTCCGGTGATGTAACCGGAGTGCGGCGAGGCCAGGAAGCTGACCGTGCGCGCGATCTCCTCGGGCTGGCCCAGGCGCTGCACCGGGATCTTCTTGACGATGCCATCCAGAATATCGGAGGGGATCGAATGCACCATGTCGGTATCGATAAAGCCCGGGCAGATCGCGTTGGCCGTGATGCCGATGCGTGCGCCTTCCTGCGCCAGCGATTTCGTGAAACCGAGCAGGCCGGCTTTGGAGGCCGAGTAATTCGTCTGGCCGAACCCGCCGGCCTGCCCGATGATCGAACTGATGCTCACGATGCGCCCGTAATTCTGGGCCTTCATCTGATCCCACACCGCCTGGCTGCAATTGAACGCGCCGGTGAGATTCGTGTCCAGCACTTCCTGCCATAGTCCGGCGGTCAGTTTCGCCAAGGTTTTATCCCGATTGATGCCGGCGCAGTTGACCAGCACATCCAGGCGGCGGTGCGCCTGAATGAACGCCGCGAACATGGCCTGGATCGCAGCATGGTCCGCTACATTCGTAGCGTGCTTTTCGGCCTGCACGCCCAGCGCTTGTACTTCTTTCACGACCTCGTCTGCCTGGCTGTGATGCGAGAGATAGACGAGCGCCACGTGCGCGCCTTTGGAGGCGAACTCCAGGGCGATGGCGCGACCGATGCCGCGCGAGCCGCCGGTCACCACCACCCATGCGTCCTGGAATTCCTTCTTATCCGGCATGCCCGCGCGCCTCGATCATGAGATCAAACCTGCTTGCCGGGCGGCGGGACCATCGGCTCTGGTTCCGCGTAGCGCTCTTGTTCCAGCGCGGACAGGCGCTTCTTGTGCCTGGAGAGCGACCAGGTGCGGCCGATAAAGCCTGGCAGCATGATCAGAATGCCCAGTACCACTCCGAGTCCCAGCGCCAGCACCAGGAACAGGCCGGTCGTGCCCTGCACCGGGAACCCGAAGAAGATGACATCGATCATGGTCTGGTTGTAGCTGGCGAAGAAGACGGCCAGCACGGCGACGATCACGACGACGATCATGGTGAAAATCATTTGGACCTCCTTGGTTTACTAAGTTTGACGGTTGCTTCGTACGCGCCGAACAGCTTGCGCGCGTTCTTGCTCCAATCAGCCCGTGCTTCCGCGGACCTGCGGGCTGCGCGGCCGATCTCGGGCAGCTTCTCCCGCCCGGCGACGACCGCCAGGATCTTCTCGGCCAAGGCCCGGGCGTCTCCGTCCGGAAACAGCCAGCCGTTTTCGCCCTCGGCCACCCATTCCTTATTGGCCGGTATATCCGATACCAACGCCGGTAGGCCGCAGGCCAGGGCTTCCATCAACGAAACGGATGAGCCGTCCACGTGCGCGGGCGAA
>DASXQN010000326.1:0-4190 GCA_036507155.1 Anaerolineales bacterium | reverse complement strand
GTTAACGAGGTTGTCCACGTGGCCGTCGTCGAAGGAGAGGATGATCGGGCGCGGCGGCAGGCTCGCGCCTTCCGTGATGGCCCTGACCAGGTCTGAGATCGAAATGGTCTCGTAGCCCCAATCGTGCAGCAGCTTCATCTGTCCTTCGAAGTTGAAAGGCGTAACGTAATAGCGGCTATTGATCGGGGATATGTCGATGTGGTGATAGAGCAGGATCGGCACGATCACGTGATCGGGACCCTGCGTCACCCAGGTGGCCGTCGGCAATGCAGAGGCGGTGTACGTCGGGGTGATGGACGGGGTCAAGGTAACGGTAGCAGTCCCGGTCGGGGGTGGAAGCGGCGAAGCCGTCAGCGTGGGTGTGACAGCCGGCATTGCGGTGCATCCCGCCAGCAGCAGGGATGCGCCGAGCACGAGCGACATGATTTTCATCACGTTCCTATTGATTGAGGTCCCAGAGGATGCGCAGACCGTCCAGCGTAAGCCACGGCGCGATGACGTCGACGACTTTGGATTCCCCCGCGATGATCTCAGCCAGGCCGCCCGTGGCGATGACTTTCATGTCTTTTCCGAGCTCGGCCCGGAAGCGTTCGACCATGCCTTCCAGCATGCTCACCGATCCGAACAGCAGACCGGACTGCATCGCGTGCACGGTGTTGCGCCCGATCACGGACGGCGGCCGCTGCAGGTCGATGCGCGGCAGCTTGGCCGCGCGCGTGAAGAGCGCCTCGGCCGCCAGGTTCACACCGGCAGTGATCGCCCCGCCGAGGTATTCGCCGTCCTTGGTGAGCGCGTTGAACGTCGTGGCCGTGCCAAAGTCCACTATGCAGGCCGGCCCGCCGTACATGTGCATGACCGCCACCGCGTCCGCCACGCGATCAGCGCCAACGGCCTTCGGATCCTCGTAACGGATCTTGATGCCGGTCTTCACACCAGTATCGATCACCAGGGGCGTTTGCTTGAGGTACTCGCGGCAGGCCTGCACGACGCGCGCGGTCAGTTGCGGAACGACGGAGGCCAGGCACACGCCCGTCAGGTCCTTGAACGAATGGCCGGCATGTTCGAGCAAACCCAGGAACTGAAGGCCGTATTCGTCGGGCATGCGCGCGTGGTCGGTGGCGAGGCGCCAGTGCGCGCCGAGTTTTTCGCCGTCGTACAAGCCAAGCGTCAGGTTGGTGTTGCCGAGGTCAATGGCGAGAAGCATAGGTGTCAGCTGCATCGTTTGCGGATCGCAGTTCGAGCGGCGACTTGATCCACAAGAAGAATGCCAGCATCAAGAGCGGCATCATGTGCAAGTATAACCGGCCAATCGAACTCTGGACGTGCCAGCCTGGGCTGAGAGGAGTGATCACAAATATGACGAAGTAAGCGATCCATTGGACCAGCACGATGAAGATAATCTCCGCGAATCCCCTTGCCGGCCTGTGCGTTTTCCCGGCGATGATCCCGTAAACCAGGATTCCAATCAGAATGATCACAGGGCTGCCGTCCATATGTTGGAATGTAGAAACGCTGCTTGTAAGGATGGCCCGATACCGCGCCGGCTCCAGCAGCAGCGCGATCAAATCGCGGCTGCCGGTGAAGATGTCATTGTCGGGCGCCAGGAAGAGCTTGAATGGGACGATCGCGAGCACGGGCAAGACCAGCCCGAGCAGAAAATACCTGAAAGCCATTTTTTCGGTACGGCCGATCCAGAGCCATACTAGCGTGCTCGAGATCACAAAGACCAGTCCCTCGTTCTTCGTCCAGGCCGCCAGGCCAGCTATGAATCCTGCCAGGATGGGCAGGGATTTATCACGGCCCGCCAAGTAGAGAGGTGTGAAGCCGCCGGAGGCGAGAAAATAGAACGCCAGCGGTGTGTCGGCATACATGGCGGTGGTCCAGATCGCCAGGAGGGCATGCGCAAGCACGAGCGTTGCGGCGAGCGCAGCGTGCGGAATCTGCGAGCTTAACTTGTAGATCAGCCCGAACAGCAGACCTGCCTGGCACATCCCGAAAAAGAAAGCGAATGTCAGGGGGGCGCGGATCGTTTCGCGCGACAGCAGCTCCCAGGTGTCCGCGTTCGAGATCGCCAACAGCAGCGGATAATCGGGATGGTCGCCGGTGCGCAGGAATGTGCCGGTCCAATGCGAGCCGCCGCGATAGATAAAGCGCGCCACCACGTTCCAGTGATTCCACGCGTCCCAGGCGCCGTGCGGGAACTGCAGCTGGTAGTTCCACGACTCGCCGGCGAAGATCAGCAGCGCGAGTGCCAGGATGCCAAGCCAGAGGGAATCTACCTTGCTGAGCGAGAGCCGCGCCTGTCTCAGGCGCTCGAGTAGCGCAACTTTATGTCTCCACAGCAGCGCGGCCAGCAGGAGCAGCGTGCCGATCGACTCGAAGAACATGTAGAGACGCAGGTCGAGGCCGGCCCAGATCCAGAAGAAACCGGCCAGGCTCGAGATGCCGATGCCGGCCGGCCCCGCCAGGAAGGCTTTGATCAGCAAGTCTTTGGTGTCCGCGGACCGCCAGATCCTGTGGATCAGCAGGAAACCCAGCACGCATCGCGGGAGCAGCGCGAGAAAAGAAAGCAGCAGCATGCTAGTTCTCGATATCGTGGATCACGTAGATTCCGAAGCCAAGGTTCTGAATGGTATATTCCCCTATTTGCTCTTTCAGCCACGGCTCGATGCTCACGATGGAGGCGCCGCCAAAATTGCCGATGATCCATTCCGGCCCGAAGCCCTCCACCAACACCACCGGCGCGATGCCATACTGCGTCAGGAAGAACTCCGCCGGATCGTGCAGGGCCGGCGAGTCCGGGAGGTCCGCTTCTTCAAGATAGCCGGCTTCATACACATCCGCGGGCAGCGCTCCACGGATCAGCTTCGTGTGCTCTTCCCAGCCAGAGACCATGTCGTTGGCCGGATCGAAGAAAAGGATGGTGTGCTGGAGATGAGAACCGCTGGCCAGTAGCGCCACGAGAGCAAGCAGATATGGAAATCCACGTTTGATCAATCTCATGTCAACTCTTCGGCATCTCTGCGGCCGCGAAGATCTGCTCTGGAACAGTGACCGAGCAGAAGTATAAGAACAACGCGGACGGGAATAGATGCAGGAACAAGCGGTTGATGGTTGTGCCCAACTGCCACTCCAGATCGTGCGGGGTCAGGATATAGATCGCGCAGTAGCCGAGCATCTGCAGCAGCAGGATCGCGCCGACGGCCTGCATCCCCTGGCGCGCATCCCGCGGCGGAGCGAGGCGCACGATGAAGGCATAGATCGCAAGCTGGATGAAGATGCTGAACGGCCAGGCCGCAAAGCTCAGCGCCTGCATGCCGAGCGCTTTGAGGACGATCCAGTAGCGTGACGGATCCGTGATCTTGCCGAGCACATCACCGCCGCCGGCCGGGAACAGATCGTTGGCCGGGGCGAGTGCAAGCTTGAAATAGATCACGACTGCCATGGGGATGGCGAGTCCCAGGAGATATGTTCTGAGCGGGATCAGTCCATCCTTGCGACTCGCCAATGCAACGACGGGCAGACTGACCACAACGAAAAGCAGACCCTCATTCTTGGTCCACGCTCCCAAGCCGGCCATTAAGCCCGCGAGCATCAACCAGGATGGACGGCCAGTATTGAAATAAAAATAAAGGAGAACGCACGCGGCGAGCATGTAATAGGTAAGCGGGATGTCCGAGATCAATCCGGAGCCGATGGTCAGAAAAACCGGCACGCCCATCAAGACCAGCGCGGCCAGGCTCGCCTGTCCCAGCGTGCGCTGGTACGCGACCGATGCGAACATCAGACCAATACACGCGAACAGGAAGAGACCGCTTTGCGCCATCGGCACGCGCTGGGTCTCGCCACCCACGGCCTGCCAGGCCCACGCCACGTTGAGCGGGATCAGCAGCGGATAGTCCGCGTGATTGCCCCAGTACAGCTCCGGCGAGACGGTGGCGCGCCAGTTCTCCGTGTCCCGGTAGATGAAGCGCGCGGCGCGGTTCCAGATGCTCCATGCATCGAAGGCGCCCTGCGGCCGCGCCTTGTTCAAGTTGAAGAATACCAACGCCGAAAAAATCAGCGCGATCAGGGCCAGGCCGAGCAACGCGGCTTGCAGGCGCGAGACCTCCGAGGTCTTAAAGACCTCGGAGGTCTGGGGCTGCGCGATCACGACGATCAGCAGGAGTACGAGCATCGCGACCTGGATC
>DASXQN010000325.1:0-3988 GCA_036507155.1 Anaerolineales bacterium | reverse complement strand
ACGAGGGCCGCGCCCCCGTTCATGGCGGCTAACCCGTCTGGGCCCTTGGCAGCGTAGAGCGCCGCCAGCGCCGCCGCGTCGTTGCCCGCGGCTTGTCCCGCGGTCTGGCGGTCGCTAGCTCCGAACACCTCGCCGTCGAGCAGGGCGAAGGAGCCAGTGGGATCCTCCGCCCACTGCAACGGCGGATGACATCCCTCGCTCATCGCCACAGCTACCAGCGGCGCGTTGGCCGGCACGCAGCGCACGCGGACCGCCCCGTTCCCACCACCGATCGCTCTGTCTCGCCAGCGCTCGGCGAATCGCTCGACCGCCGCTACCTCTCGACTGATTAGGCCCACAACGCGCATAGCCGACTCTTCTCTTGTTGCGGCGACCGGTTGACAGATCTCCTGTCCCGCCGCGTTCCGCGGAGGCGCTACCGATCACCCAGCTGGATTTATTTGTAACCATCATTCCTCTATTATGACTTTATTCGGACTCCCACAAAAGCGCATTTAGCTGCCCGAGGACTCGCTGTGGCCACCTAGGCTAGTCAAACCGTTCCTCTTGCGCCGACGTCATGCCCATACCTTAACGAACGACGTGCGAAGTTGATGACCATCGCCCAGGAGAATCGTGCGAGCCTCAGTGGGAATGCCTTCAGTCGTTGGTTAACAACCCATCCAGAAATCCGATCGACACTCGAGCTGTGGGCCTCGCCGGCAGTAAAGATGTTGACTGGCGGCGGTGAATATCCTAAAGTAATCTTAATAAGTGAGGTAGGTACCATAAGGACATGTGATGCATCAAGTTGCCGTCAAGCGAGTTTTGGCGGAAGAGACTTCTTTCGATAAGGCCGTCGAAAAAATGTTGCCGCTTGCGCGACTGCAGCGCGAGCGCGATTCGTTGCGGGCGATTTATCTCGCGGCCAAGCCTTATCCTCATGTCGTGATGGACGGCTTCTTCGACGAAGTGACGTTGGACCGAACGGTCGCGGACTTTCCGACGCGCAAGGTGCGCGACTGGATTACTTACGAAACCGCGCATGAGAGCAAGCAGACGTCACGCGGTATAAACAAGCTTTCGCCATTCACTCAGCTGTTCTTTCTGCAGCTTTGCTCGGACTCGTTCCTGGAGCATATCAGATACATCACCGGCTTCCCGGATCTGTTAATGGATCCGCTGTTTCACGGCGGCGGGCTGCACGAGTCCGTGCGCGGCGGCTGGCTCAATATCCATGCCGACTGGACAAAGCATCCATCGCTGCCATTGACGCGCCGCCTCAACTTGATCATCTATCTCAATCGCGATTGGGATCCGAACTGGGGCGGCGAGCTGGAGCTTTGCGATTCAGCGACTAAGACGTGCGGAGCAAAAGTGCTGCCAGTGTTCAATCGCGCCGTCCTTTTTCCGACGACGAGCGAGACGCTGCACGGATTTCCGACCCCGATCACCTGCCCGGTTGACCGTACGCGCAAGTCGATTTCGGTGTTCTACTGGAGTCCGGACGCCGAAGCGTTGAAAGAGAGCGGGTATATCACCTTTTTTCCAGGAAAGAAGCGCACGCGGATGCGCGCTTTGCTGCATTCACTCACTCCTCCGATTGCCTTCAGGGCGCGCGACGCTCTGCTCAGTGCCCTACGCGGCAAGAGACGCCAGAGCCAAGGGTATCGATAGGTTGAGGACGCCGGCCAGCCGAGACTAGCGGCTGCGAACCAAGCCTCGCCTTCCAGCACGACGCGCGACCACCGCCATCGCGGCGCCGTAGACAACCCGGCGGCGATCACCGCGACAAGTGGCACGTCGGTCGTCGCCATGGGGTCCAGCAGCTGGGCGGCAAGGAACGCTAGAGTGGTATTAGACTGACTGAAATCGGATTTGGATCTCCCGCGCGGGTCTGGATGTGATTCAACGGCGGCTCGAGCGCAACGCTGTCTCGTGGCGCCGAAACTCTGTGCCCATGATGACGTGATCCGTGCCGAAGTGGCGTTTCGTGCGACGCGACGATCGGCGTCCGAGCAGGAGCGGCCGGACGTGGCGCAAGCGCGCGCCTGGCGCGCGCGCCGGCCAAGTCTAAACCCGGCACGCCTCGTGTTCATCGTCGAGACGTGGGCGACGACCAATATGACGCGCCGTCATGGCCGCAGCCTACGCGGCAGCCGCCTCATTGCCGGCGTGCCGCATGGGCACTGGAAGATATCGACCTTCGTGGCTGGCCTGCGCAACGACCGCCTGACGGCGCCCTTCGTCGTCGACGGGGCCATGAACGGTATCATCTTCTACGCCTATGTCGGGCAGGTGCTGGCGCCCACCCTGTCGCCCGGTGGCCTCGTGATCATGGACAGCCTCGCCAGCCATAAGGTGACCGGTGTGCGCGAAGCGATCGAGGCCCGTGGTGCAAGCGTCCTCTACCTGCCGCCCTACTCACCCGATCTCAACCCGATCGAGCAAGCCTTTGCCAAGCTCAAGGCTCTTCTACGCAGTTTGGCGGCACCATCCATTGACGCTCCGTGGAGCGGCCTGGGCTCCCTACTCTCCTGCTTCTCCGCAGCCGAATGCGCAAACTACCTCGCCAATGCTGGCTATCTACGGTCAACCTGATTCCGCTCATGGTTGCCCGCAATCAGATGCGACGGCGCTGTGAACCGGTGACTCTTTTGACTAGACTGCATGGCCCGTGTCGCGTGAGCATCACCACGATCTGATTGGCGTGCTCAATATTTCTACTCGATCATTCCGGGTCAGCGGGAAAAGGGATGCGCCAAGGCAGCCACCGCAAGATCACCGTTTCACCTTGCCGCTCGGACGCTGCTTCGTGTAGGGGAATCCTGATACATGGATGATTTCCGCGGCGGGACGGAACCGAGGCATGTGAGAATCACCGGGCCTACCCTGCCTGCTTTGTTGTCGCTTGCCCTCCTATTGCACATTCTGGCTGTCGCCTTTGGAAGCTTGATGCCACTGGCTCTGGCCGAGTCCTGGACAGACGTCTGGAATGCCCTTCAGGCGGCTCTCACGTTGCATGTCGAAGAACCGATCTTTGCAACGCTCTCCGAGCGTCTGTTGACATTCCTCCCGATGGGAGTGCTGGCTGGGCTGCAAATGGAGCAAGCCCGTCGACATCGACCCTTACTGGCAGCTGCCTCCCTCACGATTCTGGTCGCGCTCGCGATCGAGATCTTCCAGGCAACAGTCGTCGGACGTCACCCGCGTCTGTCAGATTTCATTCTGGCGGCACTCTTCGGTTGCATGGGCTCGGCAATCAGCCGCGCACCGCAACTCATGAGGCATGCGACGTCCAGTTCACGCCGCTGGTGGCGGCATCCTTCCGATTCACAGAGCGCCAACCCCGCGATACCCAATCGGTCTGCTGCCTTTTGGACTCTCGTCTTGGCTCTCGTTCTCTGCAATGTGTCCGTCATCGGCCTGCTCACCATCACGCATAGTGGTCTGCACATCGCGGGATGGAATTGCAGCTATCCTCTCCTGATTGGCAACGAATCGACGCTAGATCGGCCCTGGCTTGGTCGAATCAGGGGCTTGGCTATCTACGACCGCGTGCCGAACGACGGAGAGTTGAAGAAGTTGGCGCGTTTGGCAATGACCGCCCAAAACAGCGAAGTGCGTCGACAGGTGGGGGCGCTCCTCATCTACGCGTTCGATGCGGCCGAAGGCTCCCGCATTCCCAATATCGGCTTGGCTGGAGCGAAGGACGATCTGGATGCCATGATCGCTGAACCACCTGTTCCGACGCTCGCAAATGGTGTCCTCGACATCGACGGCTCTCACTTGATCCGAACCAGAACTGCGGCCAAAGAGCTGTGCGATCGAATCATGCGCTCCCAGTCATTCGCCGTCGAGGTGGATATCGCTAGCGGTAATCTCAACCAGACTGGTCCGGCCCGGATCGTCTCGATGTCGCTCGACACGCTAGACCGCGACTTCACGCTCGGACAGGATCACGGTGCTTTGATCTTGCGCGTACGAACCCCCCGCAATGGCCCCAATG
>DASXQN010000324.1:0-4352 GCA_036507155.1 Anaerolineales bacterium | reverse complement strand
CGGCGGGAGGGGTAGGGAGAGGTCGATCTATGGCGAAGCGAAATCCACGGTGAAATAATCCCCATACGTGCTGGCGGCGATGTAGGCATAACCGATGCCAACCTCCACGCTTTTCGGATTCAAGATCGCGTCGCGGTGGATCCCGTCGTTCATCCACCATTGAAAGGCGGCCTGCGATCCGCCGCCAGCGTAGACGATCTCCTCCGAATGGGAGGGGCTATATCCGGCAGCGACGATGCGCGAATATGACGTGGACCCATTCGAACCGATGTGCCCGGTCATGTTATTACAGCCCATATCCGCGCTGTGGCCCTGGGCGGCCGCGCTCAACTGGGAATTCAACGAGAGGGCGGACACGCCGGCATCCGCACGCGCGGCGTTGATCAGCGACAGGATCTGGTTGACGTAGCCGGCGTTGGCGCCGACGTTGCAGTCAGCTGTGCCGGAGGAGCCGCTGGAGGGCGTGCTGCCGGATCCGGGTGTCGACGGAACGGTTGCATCGCCCACCAGGATCTTGACCCACATCGTATCCTCAAGGCCGATCTGAACGATCTCGCCATCGGTGTTATGCAGCGAGAAGTTTCCGGTATAAGCGCCGTCGGCTTCGGGCGCCACCAGCTCCACCGAGATGTCCACATTCTTTTTGGCAAGGGTCTGCGGCACCGGCGTTGAATCGGGCGCGCCCATGCGGTCACCGTCGGCGAAGACCAGGGTGTAATCGTTCCACGGACAGGTGCCGGTGTTCTGCAGCTTCCACGTCTTGGTGAATGCAGTGGCTGGATCCAGGCGCGTGTTATCGGGAATGGTCACATCTTCGATCAGGACTGCCGAGTCCTTGCAGTTCGGCGGCGCGGTCACGGCCAGTGTAGGCGTGCCGGGAACGCCGGTGGCAGTGCGCGTCGGCAGGGCCACCAGTTGCTTGGTCGGCGGCAGGGTGGAGGTGATGAAAAGCGGCGTGCCCGGGGATTCGGTGGGTGTCGAGATGGTTATGCAGGAGGACAGCAACGTGGCAGCGATCAGAAGGGTGAGCGTGTACTTCTGGTTCATGAACGACTTGGAATTTCCTTGTATCATCTCTTGCAGAGTGCAGGGTCTCGATACGGCGACCAATCGCCGCGCTGCGAAGTCCCCGAAGGGGGAGCCTGCCGAAGCGCAGGCCGTGTCCAGGACACATATCAAAACATCATCATTTGACCTTCGGCTTGTTGCACCGGGTCGCTTGCGATCTGCTCCTCGAAGGTATCGCGCGTCAGCACCGGGATGGCGGCCAAAGCGCGCAGCAGTCTGAATTTCAGGATCGGCCAGCCGCGCATTTTCTCGGTCAGCGCCAGGTCGCGCTTCAGCTTATACGCGGCCAGGGCCGCGCGTCCGCCGGGCAGCACGAGCACGCACTTTTCGGGCGGATGCGTGTTCTCACTGACCACCCGTCCGATCAAGGCGGATACGATCGGATAGAAGACCCGCTCCGTCCCGCCGGCCTGGTCTTTCCAGATCAAAGCCTTCTCGTCCTTTTGGGTGCTGTAGCCAAGCCGCGTGCCGATGCGCTCGATCAGGCCGGTCATTTCTTCCAGGTCCGCGCGGCGCTGAGCCGGCGCATCCTCGGGACGCATGTGGTACGCGCCGCCCTCCCGGACCGCGTACGAATTCAGCACCTGATAGATCAACATTTTCGACGGGGTCAGCAGGCTGGGAAAGCGGGAGTATAACTCATCTTCAATTTCAAGGTAGATGGAATCGGGATTTCTTTGCAGAAAATACACGGCCGCCATTTCGACCCGGTCCGCCAGCGGCTCGTTCACATATTTTAGCAATCCCCATAAACCGGTTTCCACGCCCTCGCCGGTGCTGTGGTGGACGAAGCGCGGGTCGCCTGTCAGCGCCGTTTGGACGAGCGATTGCGTGGTGCGCATCGCCTCCTCCAGATCGCTGTTCGTTTTCAACGCGCCGCTGCCGGCCAGCTCGGTCAACGCGGCCGCGTGGACGTGCAGATAGGAGGCGGGTTCACCGCGTTCGGCGAGATGGGCATGGATCGTGTCGCGGACCGGGTCGAGGCGCCGCCCCGCAGCCGAGCGAAGCGCAGCAACGTCCGGCGCGATCGGCGCGTGCGTTACGCGCTCGCCGCGCGTCCAGTTGATCTGGAGCGGGTCGTATTCGGTCCGCAACGCAAGTCCCTGCAGATCGAATTCTTCCAGGCTGGCGGCGATCAACGCGGAGGTCAGGAACGGCGGCTCGGCTTCGCCGAGCAGTCCGAGCACCGGCGTGCCCAGCGCGAGCAGATCGGAGAGATGATGAAAGGCGGAGCGCAGCGCGGTGGCGCTCCAGGCCCAGTCATAGCGACGGCGGCGCAGCGCAACCTTAAAGGGCTCGGCGGCCTCGCGTCCCCACAGCCAGCCGGCCCACAGGGCCGAGAGCGTCCAGAAGGCCTGATTGGGTCGCGGGATGGCGGCCGCCACTGCAGCGATCGGGATCTCCTTCTTGACGGCTTCCGCCAACGACTTCAAGCGTCCGTCGAAGAGACAGATGCCGCCCTCCGGGATCTTGTGCGGCCACGCCTCGCACGGCACGCTGGAGCCGGTCTCGGCGAAAAGGTTGATACCCTGCTCGAGCGCCAGCCATAGGTTGTTCTCGCGGAATTGACTTGAAACGGACAATTGCTTCGGCCGCGGCCGGTCTGCAGAGTAAAGCGAGTTGGCCGCGTCGCAAGTGCTCAGGATCAGGGCCGTGATGAGGCGGCGGCGCTGATCGGGGAGTTTGAGTCCGTCGAGGCGGTTGACCAGCGTGGCGAGCGCGTAGATGGCGCGCGGCAGGTAAGCCTGCAAAGCTTCTTCCGCGTACTCGTGATCCGCGTCGTTGACCGGCGCGATCCTCTCCAGGACGCGCGCGTAATGCAGGCCGGCTGTCTTCATGATGCTCTGGGCCCGCTCGATATCGGCCGGCGTGACGGCGCGCTCGCCCTTGTCTTCGCAGTATGGACATTCATACACGCGCGCGTAGGGTGAGTCGTCGCCCTTGTGCCACAGGAAAGCCTGGGCCTGCACATCGCGGCCGCATTTTTCGCAGGGTGTCAGATACAGGGATTGCAGATGCGTCTCGAGGCGCTCATCGCCTTTGCGCGAAGAAGCCAGTTCCGCCAGCGCGGCCTTGAGGTCCGCTTCGCTGGGCGCGGAGGCCGCCACCTCGATCAGAAAATGTGTGATCGGATTATTGACCGTGACCAGCACACGATAGCCGGCGCGCGCGGCTTCCAGCACGAGGCGCGGCGAGAAGCCGAAAGGGTCGAGCACCCATTCCCCGGGTTGGGCGTGCTTCGCCAGCCAGGCCGCGACGGTGCCCTCCTCGAGCGGCGGCAGGAAGCGCGCCAGCGGGCCGGGATTGATCGGTTGCGTGCCCGAGATATAAGCCAGGTTGTTCATTTAAGGAAAGTATACTTTCACCCCAATTAAACGCAAGGCAATTGCGGGCAGCCTTACCGCCAAGTCGCGAATGGCGCCAAGGTTGCTTACTATTTCCACGATAGCGTTGTCTTTCCTAAACACTCCAGGATCGTGTCATTTTGAGGAAGCTCTACCCTGAGCTCAGCGAAGGGTGGCGACCGAAGAATCTCTCTTCGGCTAAAAGAGATCCTTCGGTCACAGCCCGTGGCTTCGCCATGGGCTCAGTTCCCTCAGGATGACACAAACAAAGGACTTTTTAATCAACCCAGTTCAGGGTCAGGTCCTTCCATTCGATAAGACTTATTGCTCATGACCTTGCTGGTCGTCAATCCAGCGCGCCCGTCAGCGGCCGGCGCGGGACCGCTTGCATGTCGATCTCGATGGCCGAGAGCAGGATCTGGATGCCGACGATCAGCGAGAGCGTGGGCAGCATGATGGTACCCGTCGGCGCGGTGGTGCCGAGCTGCGCGTACTGGATCCATTTCGTGATGCCGAAGATCAGGCCGAACAGCAGCAACGGGATGCCGACCAGCAGATAGACCGACAGCATGGAGAAATCGTACATGAAATATTTCAAGGCGATGCGGCGGATGAAGGTGGCGATCAGCTTGACCGGGAATTCGATCGCGCTGCGATAGATGGATAGATTGGAGACCTCCGTCCCGTAGCGGGCGGGGATCGGCACGTCGAGCACGAGGGCCTCCAGCATGTAGAGGTTTGCCAGCATGGAGGTCTCAAAGAAATAGCCTCGGTCCAACCGTTCAAAGGGGAGCCGGGCCAGCACCTCGGCTCGGATCGCGAAGAAGCCGTTGGCGGGATCGAAGCAATTCCAGTAGCCGCTGGCCGCCTTGGTCGCAAAGCTGAGCGCCATGTTGGCGATGCGCCTCACGAACGGCATGCGCTGGAGCGAACGGAAGT
>DASXQN010000323.1:0-4056 GCA_036507155.1 Anaerolineales bacterium | reverse complement strand
TCGGGCAGGACGCGGATGTCTTTGCGCGCCGCAATCTCGTCGGCCCAATCCAACAGCGTGAGTAATTCTTTTTCTTCCTCAATTTTAGGTTCGACAGTTTGAATCTTGCCCAAGTACACTTGCCCAGTTGTTCCATCGAACGAAATCCATTCACCTTCTCGCACTACACGATCGGCCACTGACATCGTGCGCTTCTCCAAATCGATCTTAATCTTGGACGCACCCACCACACAAGGGATACCGAATTGCCGCGCGACGACGGCAGCGTGAGACGTAGCACCACCCTCGCTCGTCAACACACCTTTCGAAACGATCATGCCGTGCACATCGTCGGGTTTCGTGAAAGGGCGCACCATGACCACATCTTGCTTTTCTTCTTTTGCCATTTTTTGCGCTTTGTCAGCATCGAAATAAACTTGACCGACGGCCGCGCCTGGCGAAGCATTGACGCCCGATGCGTAGACACGGCCTTCGCTCTTGGCTCTCGCCAGCGCACCAGGCTCAAATTGTGGGTGCAACAGATTGTCCACATCTTCGGGCCGTACGCGCTGGACGGCTTCATCCTTCTTGATCAAGCCTTCCTTGACCATATCCACCGCGATCTTGACCGCGGCTTTGGCCGTACGTTTCCCGTTGCGCGTCTGAAGCATCCACAGTTTGCCGCGCTCGATCGTGAATTCCACGTCCTGCATATCTTTGTAATGCTTTTCGAGCCGGGCTGTGATGTCCATGAATTGCTTGTAGGCGCTCGGCATCTTGACGACCAGCGTTTCGATCGGCTCGGCATTGCGTGTCCCGGCCACGACGTCCTCGCCCTGCGCGTTCAGCAAATACTCGCCCATCATGCGCTTGTCGCCCGTGGACGGGTTGCGCGTGAAGGCCACGCCGGTGCCCGAATCGTCGCCCATGTTCCCGAACACCATTGTCACAATGTTGACGGCTGTGCCGAGGTCTTCGGCAATATTCGTGGCGCGTCGGTAATCGACGGCGCGTTTTCCGTTCCAGGATTTGAAGACCGCTTCAGTTGCCAGCTCGAGCTGCTTCAGGGGATCCTGAGGGAAGTCAAAACCTTTGTGCATTCGGACGATCGCCTTGAATACCGAGACCATCGCCTTCCAGTCCTCGGCGTTCATCTGCGTATCCAGCTTGTAACCCTTCTTGTCCTTGAACTCCTTGAGGGCCTGTTCGAACGGCTCATCCGGAATTCCCAGCACCACGGATCCAAACATCTCCACCAAGCGGCGGTATGAGTCATAGACGAAGCGCGGATTGCCGGTCAGCTTTTCCATGCCTGCGGCGGTCTCGTCGGTAAGACCGAGATTAAGCACGGTATCCATCATGCCCGGCATCGAAAACTTCGCGCCGGACCGGCAGGAGACCAGTAGCGGCCTGCCCGGATCGCCGAATTTCTTTCCGGTCTTTTGTTCGACCTTTTTCAATGCGGCCAATTCCTGCGCCCACATCCCGGCAGGGAACTTGCCCTTTGCAGAATACTCGTTGCAGGCTTCGGTCGTGACGGTGAATCCTGGCGGCACCGGCACCTTGGCGCGCGTCATATCGGCCAGCCCCGCGCCTTTTCCTCCCAGGAGCGAACGCACGCCGTCCCACGAGCGTGCATATCTTTCTGCCTGGGATACCTCTTCGAAGAGATATACCCATTTCTTTTGCCGCGCCGCCGGCCGGCTTGCAGCCGGTTTTGACTGCTTCGAAGCTTTACGCGCTGCCGGCCGCTTCGAAGCTGTTTTTGCTTTTGAAACCATTGATTCCTCCGAGAATCGAGATGCAAGATGGCGAAATTGCGTGAAGTTTACCACAGGGGTCCGCCGGCGGCGTCGCGCCTCGGCTTTTCTTTTGTAAACCCGTTGCAAAGTGACCGCAGCGGGTAATCATGCATAATAGACCGGATTGGAAACCTGATGCCGATACACATATTAGTCATCGATGACGACCCTGCGGTCACAGAGTTACTGGTTCTGCTGCTTAAAGCGCATGGCTTCGAGGCTTCCGCCGTTAACCGGGCAACAGAAGGGGTTGAATTGATCCGCACGAACAAACCTGAATTGGTGATCCTCGATCTGATGATGCCGGAAATGGATGGATGGGAGGCTTGCCGCGTCATACGGTCGTTCAGCAATATTCCCATTGTTATCTTGTCGGCGCTGAATGACCCCAGCATGGTCGCGAAGGTGCTCGATCTCGGCGCGGATGACTTCCTGACCAAACCGACCTCCTCCGCCGTGATGATCGCGCATATCAATAAGCTGGTTCGGCGCACCGGCCGCCTGAGACCCGCGGATGCCGCGCCGCCCCTGCTCTCAGGGACGCAGCCGCTCCCTTCGTCGTAGTCCGCCACAATCTCCAAAATTTGAAAACTCGGCACTTTGTCAGCGCCGAGTTTGTTTTCATTTGGACATCTTGCGAAGCGCCGCCGCGGTGGCAGCTGGCGCTTCCAGCATCGGCAGATGCCCCGCGCCAGGCAGCTCGATGAGCTCGGCGCCCGGCAGCAACCCCTTGACCTCGCGGGCACGATCCACCGGGATGAGCGCGTCGGCGTCGCCGTGCAAGATCACGACCGGGAAGGCCGCGTGTGAGATCACGTCCGCGGAGTCCGGGCGCTCGGCCATGGCCTTCAGAGCGCCAATGACGCCCGCCGAAGACTGGGCTTCCATGATGGTGCGAGCGATGCCCTGCACCCGTGCATCTGCGGATAATTTTCCCGTCATGGTTTCCACCACGCCGGTTGTACCCTTTTCCGCGACCTGGGCCGCCGTGGCGTAACGGCCGTCCTTGCGATCCTGCGGGTCGGCGCCGAGCTGCGTTGAGACCAGGCCCAGCGCGAGCACGCGCGCAGGATACAGCCTTGCGAACGTTAGCGCCACGTAGCCGCCCATCGAATGCCCGGCGATTGCAGTTTTCTCGATGCCGAGATGATTGAGCAGCCCGGCTACATCCGAGGCCATGCCGTCCATCGTGTAAGGGGTGTCGACGGTGGTCGATTCCCCGGAGCCGCGCAGATCGGGTAGGATCAGATCAAATGCATCTTCCAGGAGCGGCGCGACCTCATTCCAGATGTGGTGATCGAGCGGGTAGCCGTGCAGGAGCACGAGTGGCGTACCCTTGCCGCGGCGTTCGTACGCGAGCGTGATATTGTTGACTTTGATTTTTTCCATAGCATTCTCCTATGTCCAGTTGACCGGGACCTTCAGCTTGCTGCCGAGTTTTGAGCGGTACTGTACGTATGCGTTGTCGCGGCCGAATTCATAAATACGGCGCGTGATCTCCACGTCGGACTTGCAGTATTCGGCGACCTTGTCAAGTTCGCCGTCCCGGAACCATTGCACGGATTGCATGCCGTCCGCGGTTTTCGCCGCGCCGAGCGTGGCGCTCGCGATCGAGTCAAGGCTTAGCCGGAAGCCGAGAGCCCGCTGAACGTCGAGCAGCATGTCGAGGGTGCGGAGCGACCCGAAGTTGAAGCCGGTCGCGTACGGTTTGAGAACCTCGTAGTCAAAGTTCCGGATGTTGAAGCCGATCACCCGATCGGCGGACTTCAACTCATCGAGCAGCGCGGCTGCGTCGCGCTCCCAGTATACGCTAAAGTCATTTCGGAGAGTGGACCAGGTGACAGCGCACGCCAGTTTCAGCAGCGTGGGATTGCGGCCGCCGACATCCTGGAACAATTTCTGCGTTTCGAGATCGAAGAAGACGATGTTCATGCGGGGTTTTCTTTGAGCCATTTGCGCGCACATTCGAGCGCGTCTAGGCGCGTCTGTACTTGGCCGGTTGCCTGCGCTTCGCGGACGACCTCCAGCAGTTTGCCAAGCACCGGGCCGGCCTGCAAGTTGAGTTCGTGCATCAGGTCATCGCCATCCAGCAGGCGCGCCGGCGATACCGTTTCTGAGGGCTTGTCCCAGTAATTTTGCAACAGGATCTCGGCGACCCTCAGCGCGGCCCGCCACGCAGCGGGTTTGAGCGTCTTGCCGCGCGTGGCGCGCAGATCTGCCAGAGCCAGCAGAATCAAATCCACGCCGGCATCGCCGCTATCGCGAAAGAAGCGGT
>DASXQN010000322.1:0-1573 GCA_036507155.1 Anaerolineales bacterium | reverse complement strand
CCGAATGTCCTTCCCTCGCAAGACGGCGCTCTACCGAGACGCCGCTACGCCGCTGGTTCAGGGGTTCAAGGCGCGAATTGCTTCGGGGAATTCTCACCCCAGCCCTCTCCCCCCGGGAGAGGGAGAAGGTTTCCAGCGCTGGAGAATGCTCGCCAGTTAGTGCCTTTCGCCCGACAGTCGATTGCTGTTCCCTCTCCTGGGGGAGAGGGGCAGGGTGAGGGCGAGCGTCTGTTTCCACTGCATAGATACGGCCTAGAGAGCGAATTGCCGGAGGCTAACCCACTGCGTCTCGATGAAGATTAAAAAGATCGCCGCCTACCAGGTTCAACTGCCGTTGCAGGAAGGCAGTTACAAATGGTCGGGCGGCAAGTCCGTGAGCGTCTTTGACAGCACGGTGGTGCGCGTCGAGACCGATGGCGGCAACGTCGGACACGGTGAAGTCTGTCCGCTCGGTCCCGCGTACCTTCCGGCTTATGCCAGCGGTGTGCGGGCAGGCATCGCGGAGTTGGCGCCGCATCTGATAGGTGAAGACCCTTTGCAGATCGAGCGACTGAATCACCGTATGGATGGCGCGATGAAGGGACATCCTTATGTGAAATCTGGCATCGACATCGCCTGTTGGGACATTTTGGGTCAGGTCACCAATCAGCCGGTGTGCGTCCTGCTCGGCGGGCGTTACGGCGAGGACTGCGGTCTCTACCGGGCGATTTCGCAGGAGCTGCCGGCGGTGATGGCAAAGCGTGTCGCGGCCTACCGGACCGAGGGCTATCGCCGCTTCCAACTCAAGGTGGGAGGAGATCCCGACACTGACATCGAACGCATTCGAGCGGTTGCGTCTGAGCTTCAACGCGGGGACAAACTCATTGCCGATGCCAACACCGGCTGGCCGATGCATGAGGCCATGCGCGTCGTTCGCGCGGTGAAGGACGTGGATGTTTATATCGAGCAGCCGTGCTTGAGCTATGAGGAATGCCTTTCGGTTCGCCACCATACGGACCATCCGTTCGTGCTCGACGAAGTAATTGATAACATCGCCATGGTTCTTCGCGCCCACGCCGATCAGGCGATGGACGTGGTCAACATCAAGATCAGCAAATTTGGCGGACTCACAAAAGCTCGACAGGCGCGCGACCTCTGCGTCTCGCTGGGCGTCGCCATGACGATCGAGGATAGCTGGGGAGGGGACATCACAACTGCGGCGATTGCTCACCTTGCCCACAGCACACCGACGGAGTTTCTCTTCAGCACGACGGACTTCAACAGCTACGCGACGGTGAGCACGGCGGAAGGCGCCCCACAGCGCGTTCAAGGGCGGATGGCCGCGAGCACTTCGCCTGGGCTGGGCATCCGTCCGCGGATGGAAGTGCTCGGCAAACCGCAGGTTGCAATTGGCTGATTTACAGGGCACGGGCGCACGGGCGCGCGGGCGCATCTCGACACTGCCACCACAACGAGGGCTGCTGCATAAAGGGAGCGCGGAATTCATTCCGCTTCGGCGTGCATCTGTTCCGCAACTGGCGGAATGAATTCCGCGCTCGTGCGCTTGGGAGTGAGCGTGCGCAAGAGGGTGAGA
>DASXQN010000321.1:0-12938 GCA_036507155.1 Anaerolineales bacterium | reverse complement strand
GCGTGCGCGGCATGCGCTTCGAACTGCCCGGGGTCACGTATGACTCCTTCATCGCCAAGCTGACGGAACGCGGCGGCATCGCCGAGGAATTCGTCAGCGGCGACGAGTTCTTCAGTCCCAGCGTGCAGCTGCGGGTGAGTCCGCTCGGCGAGGTGCAGGTGCTATCGACGCACGACCAGATGCTCGGCGGCGCCGGCGGACAGAGTTATCTCGGCGCGAAGTTCCCCGCGCATCCGGATTACAGCCGCATGATCGTGGCGGAGGCGGTCAAGGTCGGCAAGCGCCTCGCCAAAGAAGGCGTCATTGGCCGCTTCGCGCTGGACTTCGTCGTGGTCCGTTCCAAGGGCGGCGAGTGGCAGCCGTACGCGATCGAGATCAACCTGCGCAAGGGCGGCACGACGCATCCGTTCCTCACGCTGCAATATCTCACCGACGGGATCTATGATTGGGAAAAGGGGACGTTCAGCACGAAGCTCGGCCTCGAGAAGCATTATGTCGCCACCGACCATCTCGAGAACCCGGATTACCGCGTCTTCACGCCGTACGACCTGTTCGACGTCGTCAGCCGCTACCGCCTGCACTTCGACCACTTGTCGCAGAGTGGCATCGTGCTGCACATGATCAGCAACGTCAGCACCGGCGGCAGCTTCGGCATGACCGCCATCGCCGATACCGCCGCGCTGGCCGACGCGCTGTACGCGCGCGCCACGCAGATCTTCGACGACGAAGCGCGCGCGGCATTGAAGTAGGAGCCGCCCGTTCTTGTAGGGGCGAGGCATGCCTCGCCCAGGCGGCGACCGGCGCTGCGGCAGCACGGCGCCAAAATTATGTCATTGCGAGGAGGCCGAAGGCCGACGTGGCAATCTCAAGTATCTATCATCCCTGAGATTGCCAAAGTGCCACGAAGTGGTACGTCGCCCCGGTCTCGGCCAAAGGCCTCGACCTCAGGCTCCTCGCAATGACATGATGGTGGCGTCGCCGCCCGTTCTTGTAGGGGCGAGGTCTTCTCGCCCAGGCGGCGAGAGGAAGGCAGGGAATCATTGGGCATCTACGCAACCAAATCCAGATGGCAAAAAGCGCTCCAGCCCGTCGTTGACTTCTGCGTCGCGCGGCGCGTCCACCCGGACGTATTCATCTACCTCGCGCTACTCCTATCCATCATAGCCGGGACCGCGCTTTTCCTGGCAGAAAAAAACATCCACTGGCTGTGGGTCGTCCCGCCGTGCGTGTTGGTCCGGCTGTTGCTCAACCTGATGGACGGACAGGTCGCCCGCGCACAGGGCATCGCCGATAGTTGGGGCGAGGCCAAAAACGAGTTCGGCGACCGGCTGGCCGACGCGGCCATCTTCATCGGTCTCGGCCTGGGCGGCTACGCGGATGCGCGCCTGGCGCTCATCGCCCTCGCGTTAATCCTGTGCGTCTCCTACCTCGGCATCCTCGGCAAGGCGCTTGGCGGCGCGCGCGTCTACCGTGGCCTGTTCGGCAAAGGCGACCGCATGATCTCGCTCGCCATCTTCACGCTGTATCCGGCTATCAGCGCAAACCTGGCTAGTTACAACTATTTTCTGCTCTTCGCGTCGATCGCGGCCCTGATCACGATCGTCCAGAGGCTCGCGCTCATCCGCAATGCAACTGCTTAAACACAACCCCATTTCATGGGGCAGGCGGACTCAAAGGACACCAAGGCAGCCGCTCCAAATCCTTCGTGCTCCTTAGTGTCCTACGTGGTCTTTAGACCATCGTGGTCAAGCTCGAACGGCGCCTGGAGCAGTTTTATTAAAGGTATTTGTTCTCCTTCGTGCCCCTTTGTGCCCTTAGTGGTTAAGGTTTTCCATGGTCATCCACAACCCCCTCGATAACCCCCTCTTCCTCCCCTCGCTCAAGATCGTCGGCTGGCTGTTCCTGTTCGGCTTCGGCATCGTGCTGTTCTTCGCGCGCAAAGACCTCAGGGCCGGCTTGCAGGGCGAGCTCGGCAAGCGCTTCATCGGCTGGATGATCATCGCGCCGGTCTTCCTGATCGCCACCTTCGTGCGCGGTCACATCGCGGCGTTAATTCTTTTTATCTTCTTCTATCGTGTGTTGATCGAATATGTACGCGTCGTCGGCGTCGAGCGGCCCTACGCGGTGTACCTGTACGCGATGGTCCCGGTCACATTCTTCATCGCGCAATACTTTCCGGATTTCTATTTCACGCTGCCGGCCGCCGCCATCCTGCTGCTGACGCTCGTGCCCATCCTGACGCGCCGCGTCGACGACTTGTACACCCAGCTTTCCTACGCCGGGCGCGGCTACCTTTATTTGGTCTGGTCGATCGCGCACCTGATCCTGCTGCAGCAACTGGCCGGAACCGGCCTCGTCATGCTGACCGCGGTCGGCGTGGCGCTGAGCGACGTGATGCAGTACACGGTCGGCAAGCTGATCGGGAAACACATCATCTCCCCCGAAGTCAACCCGCGCAAGGCGTGGGAGGGCTTGATCGGCGACTTTCTCGGCGCGGGCACGGCCGTCTGGCTGTTCCGCTTCGCGCTGCCGGCCGAGTTCACGCTGGTCCATCAGATCGCGCTGGCGCTGATCATCGGATTAGGCTCGGCCTGGGGCGACCTGATCAGCTCGCTGGTAAAACGCGTGGCGGGCTCGAAGGATTGGGGCAGCCTGATCCCCGGCCACGGCGGTCTGCTCGACCGCGCCAACAGTATGGTCGTGGTCATCCCGCTGGTGTATTACTTCGCGTATTTTGTGTTGAGGTAACGCGCGCCCCGCGAATCCGCCGCGGTGAGCCTGCCGAACCGCACATCACCGCCGCTTCGTCTTCGCTCCCGTTGGTCGCTCCGCTCAGCGCGATAACATCTTGTTGGTGGCGGCGCCGCCCGTTCTTGTAGGGGCGAGGTCCTCTCGCCACGGCGGCGTGCTGTTACCGAAACCGCAGATAATACAACAAATACACGATCCCCCACACCGCGGCATAAATCCCCACCGCCAGGCGAGTGCGGCGTTCGATCAGCGGACGAAACAGCACGCCCGCGCCGCCAGCCAGCAGCGTCACCGGCAGGATGCGCTCCAGCCGCGCGACGATGCTCATCAACAGGAACGGACCGAACGGCAGGCACTGCCCGCCCGCCTGCACCGCGTACACCTTGTACGGCACGCCTCGAAAAGGACCGTTGATCATGCCGATCAGTCCATGCTCGTGCAACTCCGAGCTGATGCCGGCCAGCATGCTCCAATCGATCAACGGGATGCGCGTCAGCAGCAGGTTCATGCCGGCCGGGTCGCGCATCGCCAGGCCGTACATCAGCGCACCGCCTATCAACGCGCCCGCCACCGCCGCGGCCGTGCCCCACAGCCCGCGCCGCCACCGGAACAATGCGATCAAACCCAGGTATACATCGGGGACGATGAAAAACAACGTCGCTTCGGCCAACCCCCAGAAAAACGCAACGACCAGCGATTGCACCGACTCGGCATGCGCCGTAATACGATGATGGAGTGATGAGGCTTGCAAGTCCTGGGACATCCAGACTCCTCGGCCCGGCCCCTCGGCGTTCGCTTCACGAATTATAATGCCTTCTGCATGGGAGGACCCTCACATGACTGACTCACGACCGGTCCGGATCGGCATCCTGGGGGCGGCGGCCATCGTACCGATGGCGCTGACCGGTCCCGCGCGCTCGGTGGCGGACGTGGAGATCGCCGCGGTCGCGGCCCGCGATCCCGCGCGTGCCCGCCCCTTCGCGCGCAAGCATCGCATCCCGCGCGTCCACGCGACGTATGCCGATCTGCTGGCGGACCCCGCGA
Source organism: Anaerolineales bacterium (assembly GCA_036507155.1). GTDB lineage: Bacteria > Chloroflexota > Anaerolineae > Anaerolineales > Villigracilaceae > DASXQN01. The sequence continues at coordinate 9,143 of DASXQN010000321.1, read as the reverse complement.
TCGACGCCGTCTATAATCCGCTGCCCAACGGCCTGCACGCCGAATGGACGATCCGTGCGCTGCGCGCAGGCAAACACGTGTTGTGCGAAAAACCGTTCGCCTCCAACGCGGACGAAGCCGAGCAGATGGCGCGCGCTGCGGCAGAGACGGGTCTGGTGCTGAGCGAAGCCTTCGCGTACCGTTATCACCCGCTGGCCGCACGCATGCAGGCGATCCTGGCGAGCGGCGCGTTGGGCCGCATCCAGCATTTCAACGCCGAATTTTGTTTTCTCCTGCCGAGCCCTGGGGACATCCGCTTCAAATACGAGCTGGCTGGCGGCGCCATGATGGACGCCGGCTGTTATCCCGTCAGCCTGATCCGCTTCCTCTCGGGGGCCGAACCGGACGTCGTCCGGGCAAAGGCGCGGCTGTTGTCCCCACAGGTCGACCGCAGGATGAGCGCCGACCTGTCCTTCGCGGACGGCCGCACGGCGCACCTCGTCTGCAACATGCTTTCGCCGCAACTCTTTCGCTCCGTCGTGAGCGTGCGCGGCGAGGCGGGCGAACTGCGCGTCATCAGTCCGTTCCAGCCGCACATATTCAACCGCCTGACCGTACGGACGCGCGCCGGACGACGGAGCGAGCATGTGCGCGGCGGGAACAGTTACTCCGAGCAGTTGCGCGCCTTCGTCCGCGCAATCCGCGGACAGGCTAAACTCAACACCGATCCGGCGGATGCGATCGGCAACATGCGCGTGATCGACGCCATCTATGACAAGGCGGGGCTGAAGCGGCGCGGAATGTAAGGCGTGCGGCGGCACATGCTATATAATTCAGCGAATCATTCTTTATGGAGCTGGAGGAAAACATGATGGCATTCCTGAGAAGTATTTTCGCAGTGGTGGCCGGCCTGATCCTGGCCGTGATCACGCTCAGCCTGTTCGAATTTGGCAGCTCGCTGCTATTTCCGCTGCCGCCGGGAGTTGACCCGAGCGATCCGGCGGACCTGCGCGCCATCATCAGTCAGATCCCCGTGACTGCCTACATCATCATCCTGATCGGCTGGGCGGTGGCGGCCTTCGTTGGCGCGTGGCTGGCGGGACGGCTGGCCGGGCGCGCGCCGTTGCTGCATGGAATCACGGAGGCAGTACTGCTTTTGATCGCGGGTATCACCAATCTGCTCGCGCTGCCGCATCCGATCTGGGTGTGGGTGCTCGGCATCGCGGCGTTCATCGGCTTCGGTTATGCGGGCGCCCGCGCGGCCGCCAAGCGCGTAGCAGCGCCGCAGGCGATCTCGACCTCCGTGTCATCCTGAGCTAGTATCGCGCTGAGCGGAGCGACCGCAGGGAGCGAAGACGAAGCGTGACGGCCATAATAGACGCTCCCTTCGGGAGCTAGGTCCTTCGCTTTGCTCAGGATGACACATTTAGTACATGCTCGAAGTCGAGATAACGATCCCGCCTCACCTCAAGCCCGCCTCGGTTCCGGACGCGGTCGAACGGGTCTGCGCGGACTTCGGCCTGGAGCGCGTCTCCCTAGGGACGCTCGCCAGCTACCCGGGCTGCGTCCACTGGCATTACAAGCAAGGCAAGCAGGGCGGCACCCTGGAAATCACCTGGTGGGAGCCGCGCTTGTGGATCAAAGTGGCTGCCGGCCGCTCCGCCGATTGGATCATGGAGTGCATCCCGCAAATCAAACGCGCGATCGAGGAGTTCGAGCCGCGAGTAGTGTAGGAGAGGCAGGGCTGAGATGGCCGTAAAACATGTTGCCTGGCTGAAATTCAAGGATGGCGTGGACCGCAAGCGCATCGAAGCCCACATGGCGGCCTGCCGCGGCCTGGTGGGCCAGGTCCCGGCCGTGATCGATCTGGAGTGCGGCGCCAACTACACGGACCGCGCCGGCGGCTTCACGCACTGCATCATCGTCACGCTGGCCGATCGCGACGCCGTGCCCGCGTACTTGAATCACCCCGTGCATGTCCCCGTGGCCGACGCCTTGAAAGCGGACGTGGCCGATCTGCGCGTCATGGACGTCGAGCTTTGGAAGGATTAGGCGGCAATGATCGATCCGAACAATCTCCTGCTGTTCATGGCGGCCGGCCTTGCCCTGAATCTGACGCCAGGCCCGGACATGCTGTATGTCATCGCCCGCAGCGTGGGCCAGGGACGCGCAGCCGGCATCGCCTCCGCGTTCGGGATCGCGGCGGGCTGCTGCGTCCACATCCTTGCCGTGACGTTCGGGCTGGCAGGCTTGATGGCCGCGGTCCCGGCAGTGTATGAGGTCGTCAAATATGCCGGCGCAGGTTATCTCGTGTATCTGGGCATTCGGACCTTGCTGGCGCGCGGGCACGCCCAAGCCGAGACGCCGGTGGCGGAGGCCAGTCCGCGCCGGATCTTTTTGCAGGGCGTCATCACGAACGTGCTCAATCCCAAGGTCGCGCTGTTCTTCCTCGCATTCCTGCCTCAATTCGTCGACCGGACTCAGGGAAATGTCAGCGCACAGCTTATCGTGCTGGGCATGTTATTCAACACGTCGGGGACGATCGTGAACGTGATCATGGCGCTGGCGGCCAGCCACACTGGGAATCAATTCAAAACACGCATCGGGAATTCAAGCGTCTTCCGCTGGCTGACCGGCGGCATCTTTATCGGGCTTGGATTGCGGTTGGCGCTGCTCGAACGCAAGTGAAAGATTGAATGGACAGCGGGGGATTGTATACAGAATGCGGTAAAAGATTCACCGCCACGGCACGAAGACACGAAGGCACTAAAACTCGAAACCTTTTTCTTTGTGTCTTCGTGCCTTAGTGTCTCTGTGGTGAGGACTTAGACTCTGGTTAATTCAACTACCAGCATATCCATCGCCAGGTCGAGCGTGACCTGGCCGGTTTTGACGGCCTCATCGATCCCCAGCAATTTGTGATGGATGGCTTCCAGCACGGGCAGCGTGAAGCGTTTTGCCTGGCCGGCGGTCTTCTCGGCCACGAATGGATGTACGCCCAGCGCGCTGGCAACCTGTTCCTTGCCGCCGCGCGCATCCAGGATCTCGCGCGCCTGCAACAGCAGGCGAAACTGGCGCACGACCATGCCCCACACCGAAAACGGATCGTCGCTCTCGAGCAGACGATGCAGCAGATGCTGGGCCGCGCCGCCGTTTCCCATTGCCAGCGCGTCAACGAAATCGAACACGCTCTCCTGTGCGGTGACGATGCTGACGGCTTCCACGTCCCCCACCTTGACTGGCCGCGCCCAGTTGACGTACGCCAGCAGTTTGGCGATCTCCTGCGAAGCCTGCCGCGTATCCACACCGGCCATCTCGGCCAGCCTGGCGGCCGCCGGCGCAGCGATCTCGCCGCCCTGACTCTTGGCCTCGTTCACGATCCAGCCGGTCATCTGCCAGCCCGCCGGAAGCGCGTGCCGCTCCAGTTTGATACCGGCTTTGCGTCCCCATTTCACCAGCCAATGCTTCTCGTCGTCTTTTTCCTCTTTCGCCGGATCCTTGTATGTTTTCGTCTCCACCCATTCGTGCAGGACGATGCGCGCGGTCTCAGGCGCTTTATCCAGGAAGTCTTCGAATTTTTTCCGTGCGGACGGTGTATTGTACTTTGCAGTCGGGTTGGCCAGGATCACCAGCCGCGAGGCCGCCAGGAACGGCATGGCATTGACCGCGTTGTTCAATTCGTCTTCGAGCATGCCGCGTGCGTCCAGGCGCGCCGTGTTCATGTCCGCGCTGGTGGCATCCGGGAAATCGGCCTCGAATTCCTTGAGGCGGCCGGCGATGGCGAATTCGTCGTTGCCGTAAAGAAAGAAGATGTTTTTCATAAACACAAAGGACACGAAGGGCACAAAGGATTAAGAAGCATCAAGAGAAGTCAGACAACCATCCTCTTGATTCCGTCCTTTAGATGAGCGACATTGAAGTTAATGAGAAAACCAAGGCGAATCCCGCTTAAGCGGAGGTAAGTCATGAGTTGAGCCTCATACACAGGATTCATCGTTTCCACTGATTTGAGTTCTGCAATTACACAATTTTCGATCCGCATGTCCAGGCGGAAGCCTGATTCCAATAACTCGCCCTCAAAGATAATGGGCTGTTTCACTTGTGTATCGACCAGCAAGCCGCCTTTTCGAATGACATGTGCTGTGGCGGATTCGTAAACTGATTCGAGCAGACCAGGTCCCAAGGTTGAGTGTACTTTGAAGGCAGCATCCAAGAGCGCTTTCCCAACCCGTTCAATTTCCGGCGGTATCGGTGCATAAATCTTCTTGTGCATTTTCCTTTTCCCCCTTCGTGTCCTTTGTGCCCTTCGTGTTTAGCTTTTGGTGATCACACGATGCACGCCGCGATTTACCTTGACCACGTCTGCCACTTGCAGATCGCCGAGATCGGCTTCGGTGGTGACGTTGGCCTGCAGCCAGGGTCCGAGCGGCCGGCTGATCGCCCAGCCGATCACCCCCATCGACAGCGCGACCGGCACCAGCATCAGCCGCGAAAACGTGGACTTCGTGCCGCGCAACGGCAGCCAGGCCAGGCCCGCCGAGAGCATGGTCGTGACTGCCATGTTGGTGCCGCAGCCGGCGTGGATGGCCAGCGCGCGTTCGCCGCCGCGCAGAGCCGTCCAGGCCTGGATCACCGCGGTGTTCAGGTCCGCGGTGGATACATCGCCGAAGATGAAGAAGCCGGTGGGATTCGAATGGCCGCCGAGCGGACTGCCCGGATATTGGGGCGCCAGCATGTGCAAGGTGGCGTGTTCGAGCGCGTGATTGCGGCGGGTTTCGAGGATAACGGGCAGATCCAGGATCATCAGATGATTATACCCACGAACGGATTCGGCATGGCGGGATCGATGAACTGTCCGGCCCCGGACAAGGATTAATGAAAATATACGCAAACCTGCGTTGACCATACCGAGAAATTGCCGAGAATTAGCAGGGTGGACGCCGGAAACATGGACCCTGATCGATCAACGAAAAGCATGCCCGAACCTGTCGATGAAGTCAAAAGATCGCACATGCCGCGCAACTCGATGTTCTTTGAGAAAGTCATCCCGATTGCATTGCTTCTGATGGGGATCGTGACCGTCGCCCTGATCCTGTTCGCCGCCGCCGTACTGCTCGGGCTGGTACGGTTCTAAACTCAACCGGAGAGGATTCAACATGTCTATCAACCAGGTTCTGCCGTTCATTTCAACTGCGATCATGCTGGGATTCACCCTGTACGTCTTCCAGCGTTTCTTCGTCCGCCGCAGCCCTCACTTTCTCTTCTGGGGTCTTGGCCTGGCGATGTTCGGCGCCGGCAGTTTTGCCGAGGCGTATCTCTCTTTGGCCTGGAATCGCTGGGTGTTCTTGATTTGGTATCTGTTTGGCGCGGCACTGAACGCCGCCTGGATCGGACACGGCACGCTGGCCCTGCTCGTGCGCAAACCCTGGGTGAATGGCGTGACCGTTGCCCTGATACTCGGCAGCCTGTTCGCCGGTTATCTTATGCTGCAGGTCATGCCCAGATTGGATACGGCCATCTTCACAACCGACAGACTCATCAGCGAGCAATATGGCACGAAGGTTCTGCAGCCTGGCGAGGACGTCCCAGCCGGCGCTCAGACCGCGACGGCCACGTACCGCGGCGAGGAGGTGACGGTCGTCCGCGGCCTGCTCCCGCTTGGTTCGCCGGTGCGGCTGACCACTCCGTTCTTCAACATCTATGGCCTGCTTACCCTGGTTGGGGGAGCGATCTGGTCGGCGTATTTGTTCTGGCGAAAAAGAGTCATGCCCAACCGCGTGATCGGAAACGTGTTGATCGCGGCCGGCGCTCTCTCGATCGGCTCTGCCAGCACGTTGACGCGGCTGGGTTATGGTCAGTTATTGTATTTGGGTGAGCTTGTGGCGGCGGTCTTGATGTTTACGGGCTTCCGGTTCGCTGCCCGCCCACAGCCGGAGGAAACCATGCAATCGGTCCCTGCGGCCGCCGACTAGCGCTATAAACCGTGCAAGCCCGGCGCAGCGGATCACTCCGGGGGATGCTTGAACGCCTGATACGTCCCGAGCAGGGTCAGCAGGATCTCGTCGGTGTAGGCATGCATCTTGTGCAGCATGTCTTCCCAGGCCTGTCCCGAGAGCACATTGGCTTCGCGGTAGACCTTCAACATCGACTCGATCAACGCGTTGCGGAAGAACAACAGCGCGCGGGTCGCATCCACCTCGTCCAGGTCGTAGCGATGGGCGCGTACGGCATAGTCCCGGCCGATGGCGTGTGATTCGGACTCGCCCTGCCCGTCCTCCGAGCCGAGATAGGCCATCAGGCCCTGCAGCAGGGAACGGGCCGTGGTGCGGTATTGCACGCGGGCTTCCTCATCGAGTTTCTGATACCAGCTTTCCCCTTGCAGGTTGGCTTCGCCGATCTGCATGCGCACATTCTTCATCGCCATTTGCATGACGCTCTCGGGCTCGACCTTCACCTGCCGCGCGGTGCGGGCCCACAACAGCACCTCGTCGCGCCGGTAGCGGCGATGCCCGCCGGAGGTGCGGTACGTGGGCAGCACGCCCTTGTCCGACCACAAACGCACTGTACTGGGATGAACGCCCAGCAGTTGGGCGGCACCGCTCAAGGAAAGCCAGTCTTTGCTCATCGTGTCCCCAGTTCCATTTTCTATCCGGCCCCGTGACGCTTCAAAGAAAACTACACCTCTGTCGCGATGGCCGCCTTGTGCAGGATGGAAGGTTCACCGGCTTGTTTCTTGAAGGCCGTCACGTCCAGCCGCGATAACAGCAACACGGCGGCCAACAGCATCAAGGCTTCGATCCCAAAGACCGCCAGGTATCCGCTCAACGCGCCGCCGGTGAAGTGTGTCACCGCGTCGCGGACCGCCCCGCCCAGCACTGAGCCCGCCAGGCGGGACATGGCGTTGGCCACGCCCCACGCGCCGATATAGAGCCCGACGTTTTGCGGGGTCGTGAAATCGAACATGAGCGAGAGGTTCGCCACCGTCGAGAGGCCGGTGCCGAGACCGAGCAGGGTCACGCCGCTATAGAACACCGACGTGCTGCGCAGCAGTCCGCTGGCGAGGATGACGAGGAAACCGGCCAGCGCGCCGACGTTCCCGGCTTGCGCGATGACGCGCTTCGTGAGGCGTCCTTCGAGCGCGCCGGCAATGATGATCGCCACCAGCACGAATGTGCCCCAGATCGAAGTGATGCGCGTGGTCTGCGTCACGCTCATGCCGAAGGCTTCGGCGCCGAACGGCTCGAGCAGCACGTCCTGCCCGAGGATCGCAGCCAGCAGGAGGAACAAGTAGACGAAGAAGATCTTGCCGACCGGATTGCTCAGGATGACCGAGGCCATTTGATCGAACGAATACGTTTCGGAGGCGGGTTGAGCGGAGTCCGGCGCGGAACGAGACTCCAGCCCAAGCAGGCCGAGCAAGCCGAGGGTCAGGGCTGAGGCGGCGACATATCCAAAGGCACGGATCAATGCCTGCGGAGTGTACGGGTCCACCATGTGGCTGAGTCCGATGGCCGTGACGATGATGGCAACGATCATCATGAACCACATCGTGGCGATGGTCTTGCCGCGGCCGCCTTCGCCGGAGAGCTCGGAGGCGAGCGAGAGGTAGCACACGGCTGCGAGGTTGTAGCCCATGCCCCACGCGCCGAAGGCGAGCAGTCCGGCCAGGATGCCGAGCGCAAAATGGTCGGCCATCAGGAACGCGACATACGGCGAGGCGCTCACGCCGGCCACGCACAGGATCAGGCCGGCCAGGATGTACGGCGTGCGCCGAAAGCCAAAGATCGGATGGCGGTCGGAGTAGGAGCCGATCACCACCTGAATCGGAGAGAAGAGGAAGGGCAGCGAGGCCAGCACCGCGACCAGGGTGGCCGAGATTGCAAGCTCTTTGATCATGACGCGGTTGAGCGTGCTGTTGATGGGCACGAGCGTCATGGCGACCGCCACGTGGATGAGGCCGAGTTGGAAGCGTTTGAGGAACATGTGGGAGGTTGGTGGTTGAGAGTTGACGGTTGACGGTTGACGGTGGACGGTGGACAGCAGACGGTGGACGGTTGGCGGTTACAAAGTATGTGTCACCAGCAAAGAGTATCGCGCTGCCGTCTCGCATCGGCGCGAGCCGCCGTTGCGGCGGCACGAACGGTGAGCGGAGCGACCAAAGGGAGCGAAGACGAAGCGAGGCGGCCCTAATGGACGCTCCCGGAGCCCGCCCTGAGGAACCGAAGGGGTCGCTGGGTCCTTCGCCTTCGGCTCAGGATGACACGCCAAAGGAATGTACCAAACCGAACAAGGGAAGTCAATGTAGATTTGCGTAGATTCTACCACTTCGGGGCCGGAGCCGGCAACAGGGCAAATGAATCAGAAAATGGCGCCGGCCGCGGGACCAGGACGCCATTTTTGTGTCCGGCTTACTCGATCAGGCTTTTGCCTTGACCATCTGCCGCGCCACCTGCATCAGCTCGTGCGCGGAACGCAGCGTACCCTCGCCCACCTCGCCCAGCATCTGCGAGAGCTCGAGCAGCCGCGGTTCGCCGTCCAGCGGCTCGACGCGCGTCAGCGTGCGGCCCTTTTCAACCAGCTTCTGGACCTGGTAATGCTGGTCGCCGAAGACAGCCAATTGCGGCAGGTGCGTGACGCAGAAGACCTGGTGGCTGCGCGATAGATTCCACAGCTTGTTTCCCACCACAAGGCCGACGCGCCCGCCGATGCCCTGGTCGATCTCGTCGAAGATCAGGCTTGGGACTTCGTCGGCGCGCGCCAGCACGTTTTTCAGAGCGAGCATCAAGCGCGAGGTCTCGCCGCCGGAGGCGATCTTGGCCAGCGGTTTGAGTCCCTCGCCGGGGTTGGGCGCCACCAGGAATTCGACCCGGTCGATCCCGTTCTGATCGAACGCCAGGCGCGCGCCGTCGCCCATCGGCACGCCGTCCGGATCGGGCTTGGTCTGGAAGCCCACGCCGAACTTGGCGGAGGCCATTTTCAAGTCGTTGAGCTCGGTCTCGATGCCCTTGCCCAGCGCGCTTGCGGCCTGTTTGCGTTTCTCGGACAGCGCGCCGCCCTGCTGCGCGAGTTTGTCGAGCAGCTTGCCTTCCTGGGCTTCGAGCTGGGCGATGCGATCGCTGGCGCCGGTGATGGTCTCGAGCTGGTTGCGCGCGTCGTGTGCATAC
>DASXQN010000320.1:0-2952 GCA_036507155.1 Anaerolineales bacterium | reverse complement strand
GATGCCTATCTGCTCCCCGGTCTCTACGACTTCGTCTTGGGGAGCCTGCCGGGCCCGATCAAAGTATTGCTGTTCTTCGGCGGCTTCACCGGAAACAAGAACCGGGGCATCCAGAGGGTGGAGTCCGTGTCCGCATGGGGCAACGGCTCCAAGTACGACGCGCAGATTCTGCTCACCGTAATGTACCGGCGCGAGAAGCGGTACGCCGACGGCCGGCGCATGTTGCGCGAGCTGTCGTCGGCCTTCCCTCGCAATTACATTTTTCCGCTGGAAGTGGCCTCGCTCTACAAAGCCGCAGGCGAGGACCCGCAATCCGTTGGAGCCTATGAACAAGTGCTGGCCGACGTCCGCCAGGCAATTCCGGGGTACAGCGACGCGCCGGTGGCCCGTATCCACTTCGAGCTGGGCGAGCTGTACCGCAAGATGGGAGACCTGCCTTCGGCGCGCCGCCACCTGGAGCAAGTGGCGGGCGCCCACGGCAGCAATCCGGAGATGGAGAAGCAGAGCGTAATGCGCCTCCAGGAGGTCGTCGAAGCGATCCGGCAGCAAGAGGCCGCCACGCAAAGCGTTCCCCGCTCGTAGCGACACCTGTTTCAAAACGGAGGTTGACAGTACCCTCTGCGGACGTTCCTCAATCCCCCCGCGCTGTCCTCCCGAGCGAAGCGAAGAATCTGTTTTCGTAGTTTGCTGGTGAGATTTGGAAACAGCGTCTTGGGAGCCGCGATTATTCGGGGAGGACCTTCCTCACCTGTGCGGCGAGACCTCCCCGGGCCAGTTGCACGGAGATCTCCTGGCCGGGCGCGACCTGTGCGGCGTCTTTCATCACCGTGCCCGCCGGATCGAAAACAATCGCGTAGCCCCGCTCCAGGATGCGGCGCGGGCTGAGATGATTTGCCTGCGCGGTGAAGGAGTCTAGTTTGGCCTTCTTTTGGACGAGCAGCAACCGGGCCTGATGGATCAGAACCGTCGTCTCGCGCGTCCAGCGCAGGCGGTCGTGCTTCAGCCTGCCGGCGAGATCGAAGTGCCGCAGGAAACTCGCAGGTTGTTCCCAGCGGCGGCGCGCCCGGCGCAGACGTTCCCGCGCCGCCTCGGTCAAGCGGCTGCTCGCCTCATCGCTGCGCTGAGCGGCCTGCGCGAGCAATGTCCGCAGCGTCTGAAAACTGCGGTGGGACGTCAGCTCCGTGAGCTGCTGGCGCAGCAGCAACAGGCGGTAGCGAGCCGTCTGCCGCAGGCGCTCCTCGCAAGAGGTGATCTGTTGCCGTAATTGCTCCTTGGTCTCAATCACCAGCTCGGCCGCCGCCGAAGGCGTGGGCGCGCGCAGGTCCGCAACGAAGTCCGCGATGGTGAAGTCGGTCTCATGGCCGACCGCGGAAATCACGGGAATGGCGGATGCAGCAATCGCCCGCGCCAGCCTCTCTTCGTTGAACGCCCATAAATCCTCAAGCGACCCGCCCCCGCGCGCCAGGATCAGCACATCCACCGGCTGACCTCTCGGGGGAGTGCGATTGAAAAACCGCAGCGCCTCGACCATCTCCTCGGCTGCCCCCTCGCCTTGCACGCGAACCGGGTAGAGCATCAGGTGCAGCCCATCGTGCCGCCGCTCGAGAATCCGGATCATGTCCTGAATCACCGCTCCGCGCGGCGATGTGATGATCCCGAGGCGGCGCGGAAGCCTCGGCAAGGGCTTCTTGCGCGCGGCGTCGAACAACCCTTCCGCCGCCAGCTTCTTTCTGAGCTGCTCGAACGCCAACTGCAAAGCGCCCAGGCCCTTTGGTTCCAGGAGTTCGACGTAAAGTTGATACTCGCCGCGCGGCTCGTACACGCTGATCCGGCCACGCGCCGTGACCTGCAAGCCGTCCTCGGGCTTGAATTTCAGGTAGCGCGCCTGCTGCCGCATGCAGATGCACCGCAACTGCGCCGCTTCGTCTTTCAACGTGAAGTAGCAGTGGCCGGAAGGAGCGCCGCGATAGTTGGACACTTCTCCTTCCACCCAGATGTCGGCGAATTCTTTTTCCAGCGTGTCGCGGATCAGCCGGCTGAGCTCGCTCACCCGGTAAATCTTGCGCTCGGGAATAAAAGCGAATTGGAATTGGCTCACGGAGGTTTCCATGCGAATTCGCGCGCTCTCGCTGGTCAGGTGCGCCAGCGGTCCTTCCAGTAGCCGGGCTTTCGATGTTGATGCATGACGGCCGCAATCCAGATCACATCTTCCTGCCGTTCGTACAGAATTGTGAAGGGGAAGCCAAAGACAAGGCGATTGCGAACTCCGGACTTCACGATGGGGGCCGCCTCCGGGAATTGCTCGATGCGGCGCGTCGTTTCTTCGACCGCCGCCAGAAAGTCTCCGCCGAGTCCTTCGGCCCTTGCCTCATAGAAGCGCGCGGATTCGAGCATCTCCTCGAAGGCCTCAGGGTGGAATTCGATTCTCACCGTTCGAGGGCTTCATGCGCTTTCCGGAAAGCCTCTGCGGCAGCGATGCCCTGGACCTTGCCCGTCCGAAGCTCTTGGAGGCGTCGTTCTGCCTCCGCCGCCCACAGCGTTTCCACGCCGGTCTCAACGACGTCGTCAAGACTGGAGACCAACCGCTGAGCCAGCTTCATCCGATCCCGCAGGGGAAGCTTCATGGCATCCGCCTCGATTTCATCAAAGGGAGTGTCCATTCCAGTTGCCTCCGCATCCATTGCTCTGAACACAGCATATCAGAACGAAGCATGGGGCTCCAAGCCTTCGTCGTGGCTAGCGGCTCAGCTCGCTGACGCGGTAGATTCTGCGCTCGGGAATAAAAGTGAATTGGAATTGGCCCGCGGAAGCTTCCACGTCATCTCACCGGTTGGCTCTCATGCTACCACGGATTCCCGGAGAGCCCTGGCAGCCACGGCATGCTTTTCATGCCGTGGGCACGTTCCGGGTCTGTTTCGGCAAAAACCCACGGCACAAAAAATCGTGCCGTGG
>DASXQN010000319.1:0-4883 GCA_036507155.1 Anaerolineales bacterium | reverse complement strand
GCAAGAGAGCTGATGAACAAGAAGGCGAAAGAGCAAAGGCGATTCGAAAGAGTCGCCTTTTTGATTCGAGGACCGCGCGGCGTTTGCGAATATAATCAGTACAAGCATGGATAAGTTGACCTGGGAGCTGCTTGCAGAAATACAAGGACGCCTGGAAGCTGAAATGCTCCAGAGTTACCTGCAGGCGCACGGCGTGCACGTCGAATTGTTCCAGGAGGCTGTAGGGCATCACGTGTATCCCGTGACGGTCAATGGCCTCGGTCTCGTGCAGATCTTTACGCCGAAGAGCCAGGCGGACGAAGCGCGCCGCTGGCTCGAGGAATATGCGAGCCGGTCCAACGATTAACGCCAGGAGAGCAGATGGATTTTGATCTGAGCGAAGAGCAACTCCTGTGGCGCAAGACCGTCCATGATTTTGCGGCGGCGGAGCTGCAACCAAAAGCCCGCGAGGTCGATGAGACCGGCGCGTTCAATTGGTCAGCCGTACGCAAGATGGGGCCGCTGGGGTTACTAGGTCTCAACATACCGGAAGAATACGGCGGAGCGGGCGTCGACGCGCTGAGCGCCGCGATCGCTATCGAAGAGCTGGGCTGGGGATGTGGGTCGACTGCGCTCTCGATCGCAGCCCACAATGGACTGGGCACTGCGCCGCTCGTGAGATATGGTAGCGCGGCCCTGAAAAATAAGTGGCTTCCGCCCGCGGCAAATGGTGCGGGCAAGCTCGCCGCACTCGCGTTGACCGAACCAGGCGCCGGCTCGGACCTGCAAGGCATTCAGACCAAAGCAGAAAAACGGGGCGACGAATGGGTCATCGATGGCAGCAAGATGTGGACCACCAACGCGTCGATCGCTGAATTTATCCTGACGCTCGTTCGGACTGACGCCCGAGGCGGCGAGGTCGCTGGAGGGGGATCCCGTTCTTTAAGCCTGATCCTCGTCCCGGCCGATGCGCCCGGCCTGCACATTGGCCCGCCCGAGAAAAAGATGGGCCTGCACGGCTCCCCCACCCACGCTGTTTCATATCAGGATGTGCACGTCCCGCTTGACAACGTGCTCGGTGAGCCGGGCGCAGGACTTGCGCAAGCGTTGGCCACATTGGACGGCGGCCGGATCGGCATCGGCGCGCTGGCGATCGGGCTGGCGCAAGCTGCGTTGGAGTACGCGACCGCATACAGCCTCGAACGTCGCGCCTTCGGCAAAGCCATCGCCGAAAACCAGGCGATGCAGTGGATGCTGGCGGACGCGGCCACTGGTCTGGAAGCCGCGCGCGGCCTCTTGTACAAGGCAGCCTGGCTGAAAGAGCAAGCGCGTCCGTTTACGCAGCCAGCCGCGATGGCAAAACTCTTCGCGACAGAGATGGCCGAACGAGTGTGCCGCGACGCAATCCAGATACACGGCGGCTATGGTTACAGCCGCGAATTTCCGGTGGAGAGGCTCTATCGGGACGCGCGCTTGATGACGATCGGCGAAGGCACCAGCGAGATCCAGAGGATGGTTATTGCGCGAAAGGTGTTAGGGCGTAGGGATTAGGGATTAGGCATTAGGAAGTGGGGAACACGAGGCGATGGATTTGCGCCACTCAAACGGTGATCAAGTCTTTAAGTTCTTCGAATGTTGCCGGCCCGATGCCGGACACGTTCATGATGTCTTCGGTCGCCTGGAATGGACCGTTCTCCGTCCGATAATCGATGATCTTTTGGGCGGTCGTCGGACCGATGCCGGGCAGCGCGTCCAATTCCTCAAGCGTAGCCGTATTGATATCCACCAGATCGGGGTTGTCAGCCAGGTTGCTCGTGGCGGCGGCTTGAGGCGCTGCGGCGCCACTGGAGTTCCCCTGGAACGGCACTTCTAACCGCTGCCCATCTTCGAGCAGTGCCGCGAGATTGATCGAGTCCGCCGAGGCCGACGCGAGCAACCCCCCTGCCGCCTGGATGGCATCTCGAACACGGCTGCCCTCCGGAAATTCATACACGCCCGGGCGCGGCACCGCGCCGACCACATGCACCACGATCGGCGCCTGAGTCGGCGAGGCCTGCAATTCGATCGGTTGTCCGGACGGCGAACGGCTGACCCATAACATTGCCCCCGCCAACAAGAATCCGGCGATCACACCGATCAGCACGTGATAGCTGGATCGCATGACTGGATTTTACTGCAACTTCATGATTAGCAGTGTCTCCCCCTCCCGACGGAGTGCCTCGACCATGCCGACCAGGCTGCTGATGCGCCGAAAATACGTCGGCATCTCGGCCGGCTCCAGCACTCGAAATCCGTATTTCTCGTACATCGGCCCGAGGGGCGAGCGGCACATGAGGTAGAGCGGACGCGGCACGTCCCCCAGCAGATGGCTGATGATGGCCGAGGCTATGCCGGCCCTTCGTCGCTCCGGATGGACGGCGATGGAGGCCAGCTCCAGAACGTCTTTGCCATGCGGCTTAAGTTGCCCGCAGCCGATGACTTCCCCGTCCGACGATACCGCGACGACGAATCGTTTCCAATCCAGACCGGTGGGATTGATACCACCTAGATGAATCAGCCGGCGAATCGACGACTGGTCTGCCTGCCTCGCGGCGCGCAGGGTGTAATCAGCCAATGCGCCCTGCCGCGACCAAGATCGTAAAGGATGCCACGAACCAGTGGATCAAAAATGGATAGAGGAACGAGCGCGTGCGGTAAGCGACCCAGCCGAAGACGAATCCGCCGAATATGGTAGAAAGCGTCTCGATCTCCGGCTTACCGACGTGCGCGAGCGCGAACGGCACGGCCTGCAGCCAGAGCGCCTCCGGCCCGAACTTGCGCGCATAACCGAACAGGATCCAGCCGCGGAAGAAGAATTCCCAGCCGAGCAGGTCCTGGAATGTGTTCCACGGCAGGCCGCTCACTTGCTTTTCGTAATACGCCTGCATGGCATCGCCGCGCGCCACGAACCACAGGATCGGGCCGATCACGGCGATCGCGATGAGAGTGATCGAGAGTCCGGCTTTCCAGTCTCCCAAGGTGAAGCCGTACTGCGCCGGACTCTCTCGAAACGCGATCAAGATGATCAGCAGCGGGACCACGAGATACAGGATCGTTCGGTCCAGCCATTTTGCGCTCGTGAGGCGGTGATAATAATCCACCATAAGTAGCAAAGTGCTGACGACGCTGATCGTCGCGATCTTCCAATCCAGATGAAGTCTCTCACCGAGAAGATGTCTCATGGTCTCAGTATGGCAGAAATAATCGATTGCCGGCGGGGCCGAGCAGTTGAGCAAACTTTGACGCTTCGCTGACCAGTTGGTACGTCCAATTGAGCAGCAGGAATACCACCGCCAAGCTGGACAGCACGACCGCGGTGCGACCGGCGCGCGAGGCGCGGTAACGCGTCAGCACGGCCGACCAGCCTGCAGTCCAGAAGTACGCCGCCAGCGTCGCAAGAAATGGAAGCAGCGCCAGGTGGAAGCGTTCCTCGGACAAAATGAAAACATGGGGAAGCAAATATACAATAAAGAGCAGTCCGAGGAGACTGCTCGACCTGCCGGCCGGCAAAAGCGCTGCGCCGAAGGAAGCCGAGATACTTAATAATGCGAACGGAAGACCGAAAATGGCGGCCAGCAAAAGTAGATATGCCGAGGGAATATAGCCGAAGAAATTGCTGGCATAAAAGTAGGTTAGCACGCGCAACTCAAGGCGGAAGAAATGACCGAGGCGACTGAGCGCCAGCGGCCAAAAGCGGCCGGGATCCGCCTGGATGAAGCCGATTGCCTTTTCGATCCCGATCCGGTCGCGCACTGAGTCGTCCAGGATCGGCACGAGGTCCAGCGAAGGTCCGAAAGTGAACGTGCCGGAGCTGAGCGGATGATAGCCCACATACAGATTGTAGCCCAGCGAGTTCTCAATGCCGGTGAGCTTGCCATACATGAGCGAATTGCGGATCACCCAGGGCAGGATTGTGAACGTGAGTGCCGCCGCAACCAGCGCCGCGCCGCGGACGTCGCCCATTGATAAGAGGCGCAAGCCCCGCGGTCCGTCAGCAGATTTACGCGAGAGAGGCGCGAGCGTAACCCACAGTATGGCGAGTCCCGCAAACGGGAGGACCACGGACCTCGTGAGAGCCGTCAGGCCCAGCAGGAATCCCGCCAGCAGGAAATTGAACGACGAGGGCTCATCACTCGTTCGCAGCAGGCTGAGAACACTTGCCAGGAGAAGCAGGAAGAACAGATTCTCTGTCCCAAGGCCGAGGGGAAAGAGCAGCAACATCGGATACGCCGCTATTATCCATGCGGCCCAGCGCGCGGCGCGCTCCTGTCGGGCCCCGTCCGCCGGCCCTGCAGCCAGTAGGCGCCGCGCTGTCAGATACGTGAGGGGCGCCAGCGGTGCGCCGAGCAGAACCGCCTGCGCGATCCGGGCCGCGAGAAAGCGCCCGAAGCCGGTGCCGCTAACCACGTACACCGAGGCAAGAAACGCTGGATAGAGCGGAGCGCGGAACGAGGTGCGTACGCCGCGCACGGGATCATATTGAATAGAAGTAAAGTCGAAGTCAACGTATGGCTCGAGCAGTCGCAGGTCTGCGCGCGCATACCAGCGGTATCCATTTCCCGATGCCAGGCTGCGGGCCAGCATATCGTATTGAAACATGTCATCCAGCCCGATGCCAAGACCGCGCGCCAGAATCACCGGCACCAAGCGCAGAATGACGGTAACGAGGTAAACCCGGACCAAAAACCTTTTTGAAGCGGGCATTGCGTGGCAGTTTACCACAACGGCGCGGCCAACCGATTTCGGTGTGACTGCGCCGTTGATTAATGCGCAACGTCGAATTTAAGCAGGAGCGCTTGCCCGCCCTGCCGCTTTGATGGCATCCAGGCGCCGCTGCAGGTGTGCCGAGAAATAGCCGTCGTAGC
>DASXQN010000318.1:0-5015 GCA_036507155.1 Anaerolineales bacterium | reverse complement strand
AGAGGCAAGTTGCCGGGATTGAGACTTTAGTCGCATCATTGCTGAACGGTGTTTGGCCGATAAGAAGACCGAACCCTATGCAACTCTGAGACGGCTCAGTGTGGGACCCAGGCGGAGCTTTGCCGGGCGGTAACGTAGGTTTATGAGGACTTTGTCGAATCAAATGAGCGCACCTGTTGCAAAAATTCGTACCATCGATACCCGCATGGCGCCCACCCGTGTGATTCCCGTGATGAGGCTTGCGGTGAGCGGGACACTCCTTTTCGTATCCATGGTCAATGAGTCCGGTGCGGTGCCCTGCCTCCAGGTGCTTACGTATTCGGTGTATAGCGCGATCGTCTACGCGGTTCCGTGGCGTTGGAGGCGATTCACGAAAATTCCTTCATTTTGGGAGCATTGGATCGATCTGGCCTGGATCACATCCTTCGCATTGTGCTCCCAAATGAGCCCCGCCTTGCAGCTTGGACTACTTTTCCCTGTCCTTGCCGCCGCCATCCGCGCCGGCTTTTCTTCAGCGGTGCTCGTAACTTTGGCTTCGGCGATTGTGTGTGCGTGGTTCGAGTTGACGAGCACCACACCCGCCCCGGACGGCCGGCTCCAGGTACCTGTTTGTGCCGGGATCATACTTATTCTCGGCTACGCGCTCGCGCGTTGGGGGGGCTTCGAGATCAGGCTGAAGCGCAGGCTCGAGTTCCTGGCCGAGGCCGCCAAGATTTCGAATCCAAGACTGGGTGCCGAACACATCTTCGACTCGATGATGAGAAGGCTGCTCAAGTTTTACGACGCCGATGCCAGTCTACTGGTCATGCGGGAAGCTGACTCCGAAGAGGTCACCCTGCGGCGTTTGAGCCGCCGGGAGGCTGCGACTGCGACGGGGCCCGAGCCAATTCCGCAGGAACTCGCCACTCTATTGGAACTGCCGCCCGGAAGCGCCGCAATTTATCGCTCCCAGCCTGCAAGACGGGTTTTCGGGCGCGCCTACTATCGGGAGTACAGCATGACCGAAGGGAAGGGCTCGATGAAGAGTCGATGCCCAAGCCCGAAGATTGCTGCCGCGCTTGACGCGGAATCCTTCGTATCTGTTCCGGTGGTTTATCGCGACCTGAGCCTGGGCCGTCTTTTTCTCACTTCGGGGAAACGTAAGAAATTCGAGGACTCGGACATGTACTTTGTCCTGCAAGTGATCGAACAGGTCATGCCGATCATCGACAATGCGCGCCTGATGGACAGGTTGATCGTGGAGGCGGCGGCCGAAGATCGTAAAAAGATCGCCCGCGATCTTCATGATGGCGTAATCCAGCCCTATATCGGGATCCGCATCGGGCTGGATGCTCTGCGGCGGAAGGCCGATGCCGGAAAGGTTGGGAGTGAGGAGATCGACCGTCTGATCGAAATCAGCGATAGCGGCCTTGGCGATCTCCGCTCGTTTGTCTCCGGTTTGCGAAACCGCGCTGACCATCAGACCGACTTGCCTTCAGCAGTGCGGCAGTTTGCCAGGCGATTCGGCGACGTGACCGGGATCTCAATACAGGTAGATGTCGAGAATGATTTTGCAATAAGCAAAAGTGTGGCTGCGGAGGCCTATCTGATCATCAGGGAAGGGCTGAGCAATATCCGTCGCCACACCCAATCCACCAGAGCCCGGGTCGGCCTCGCGTGCCCGAATGGGGAGCTGGAAATTCGCATTGAAGACTTGGAAAACGGCTGTCTGACAAAGCCCTTTCTTCCCAGATCGATCGTCGAGCGCGTGGAGGCGTTGGGGGGACGATCTAAGGTGGAACCAGGTCCGAGCAACGGCTGCTCCGTCCTTGTTCAGGTCCCCTTATGAACGGAGCCGGCTTATGATCGATGACAGCACTTCCAAACCAACGATCCATGTGATGATGGTGGACGACCATATCGTTGTGCGCGCAGGGTTGCGCATGCTGATCGAGTGCAATCCCAGGATGAAGGTCGTAGGCGAGGCAGGCAAGGGGAGCGATGCCCTCGCCCTGGCTGCTCGCGAGCGTCCTGATGTCATTCTCCTCGACCTTGTGCTAGGGGAAGAAACAGGCGCGGACCTCATTCCGGGGCTGCTCGAGGCAAGCGAGGAATCACGCATCCTCATCCTGACGGCGCTGCATGACGAGGATGAGCACCGGCGCGCAGTCCGGATGGGCGCCATGGGAGTGCTGATTAAAGAAGCGTCCATGGAAGTGATGATCAAGGCCATCGAAAAGGTTTATGAGGGGGAGTTCTGGCTGGATCGCTTCTTGACGGCGAGCCTGCTTATGGAGATGCGACGCCCAGGCAAGCCGAAGAAAGAGGAATTACTTGAGAACAAAACCGAAAGATTGACCCCGCGCGAGCGCGAGGTGATCTCCCTTGTAGGGGAAGGGATGAAAAACAAGCAGATCGCCCAGCGTCTCCTGATCAGTGAAAGCACCGTGCGCCACCATCTGACGTCAATTTTTGAGAAGCTGGGAGTCTGCGACCGCCTGGAACTTCTCGTCTTTGCCTTTCAAAACGGCCTGGTCACCGTGCCTGCCTGAAGCTCCCCTCTCTCGACCCCACCCAATTCCTCTTACATGATTGCATAAATATGGCAACGTATTTCTTAAAGATTATCCATCATAGGCCGCGGATTTTCGCGGATTCAACGGACGCACACGGATTCGATCCGCGAAAATCCGTTGAATCCGTACTACTAATCTGAAAATTCTTGCTCTCCTGGAAAGAATTCTGCTTGGCGAAATTCTTGGCGTCCTTCGCGTCTTGGCGGTGAATGCGATACCACTCTTTCACCGCCAAGACGCCAAGGACGCCAAGAAACGCCAAGGATTGGTTTGGTTGCGGCTATGCCGCTCCAGGTTAATCCGTGGAATCCGTGGCCAGAAAAAAAAACGGCCACGAATTCCACAGATTTCACTGAAAAATGACCGCCACCATCCGCTCCTAGGGATGCAGGATGTCGCGCACCTTGTCGCACAGCGCAGTCAGGGTGAAGGGCTTCGCCAAAAAGTGTGCGCCGCCGGCTCCCAGCTTATGCAACTCGGCATCGGCGAGGTAGCCCGAGATGAGGAGCACTTTGATTCGCGGCCGTATGCTGGTGATCCGCTTCGACAGTTCCACGCCGGACATGCCCGGCATCATGACATCGCTGACCAGGATGTCGATAGACCCGTCGTGCTGTTGCGCGACGCGTAAGGCCTCTTCGCCTTCCGACGCCACGAGTACGCGGTACCCCGCGTGCTCCAGGATCCGCTGCGCGACTCGCCGCACCATTTCCTGATCGTCCACCAGAAGCACTGTCTCGATCGAGAAATCTGCCTGGGCGGGCGGGGCGTCCGCGCGGCGAGGGAGATAAATTCGAAACGAGGATCCTTTACCGATGTCCGATTCCACTTCGATTTGACCGCCGCTCTGCAGGACGAATCCCTGCGCGGTAGCCAGCCCCAGACCGGTCCCGCGACCAGCGGCCTTGGTGGTGAAAAACGGCTCGAACACGTGTTGCCGGGTGTTCTCGTCCATGCCGGCACCGTTGTCGGATACAACGAGCGTGACGTACTCACCGGCCAGGCCGGGCTTTTCGTTATCCGTGAGGTTTGTGCACCCGACCTGGATGCGCACCAGGCCTCCGGCAGGCATCGCGTCCCGGGCGTTGGTTACGAGATTTACGATGACCTGCTCAAGCTGGGCGGCATCGGTCATGACTAACATTGGCATCGGGGCGAGATCGGCTTCCAGCCGGACATTCTCGCCTATGATCTTCCTCATCATACGTTCGAGGCTGCTGACGACGCCGTTCACATCGATGACTCGGGGATCGAGCACCTGCTTGCACGCGAAAGCGAGGAGCTGCGATGTGAGCGAGGCGGCCCGTTGTGCGGCATCCACCACATCGACTGCCGCCTCGCGCAGCGGCGCGGTGGGCGCCTTCTCCGCCAGGTAATTTGCGCAGGGCAGGATTACCGTCAGGATGTTGTTAAAGTCGTGGGCTACGCCGCCGGCGAGCCGGCCGATGGCCTCCATTCGCTGCGCCTGCCACAGCTCGGCGCTCCGCGCCTGGACCCGCCGCTCCAGGTCCCGATTGAGGTCGTCGAGGGCGCTACGCGCGCCGAGGAGCTTCTCAACCAGGGCGGCCTTCTCGAAACGGAGCCGGTGCGCGTTTGTGACGGAAGTGTTGACGTTGCGGGCAACCAGCACCATTCCCACGACAAACATAGCCACCATCCCGGCCATGGCAATGTGCAAGGAGTCGCCGGCGATAATAAGGCACGCGAGAAGAGGCAGTACGCTGGCGCAGAGGAAGACATAGAACGCCGGCAGGAAGCAGGACAGCGTCGCCGCGGACGCAGTGGCCATCCCGCCGATGACAAAGGCGATCAGCAGTTCGTGGAGCAGCGATCCTGGCTGGAAAAAGAGCACAACCGCCAGGCCCCAAAGCGTCCCTGAGATCGCCGATCCAGCGGTGAAATAGAGCCCCCAGCGATGCGCCTCGGACGCAGCCGGCCGCACGCGCCCGTAGCGGCGGTGCAGCATGGCTCGGGCCAGCGAAGCAATAAGGATAGCTGCCGCCCAGCCGCCGACGGCGGCGCGCGACGTCTGGCTCCATAGCGCCGCCGTCACAATGAACGCGTTTACGGCGTTCGCGAGCAACACGGGCCGCCCCTGCTCATAGAGGGTGTGCACCAGCTCTGAGTGAACGAGATGTTCCTGCGCTTTACTCGCCGCCTGGTCGGACTGAACCCAATCCTCCACCTGACTTGGCACTTGCGCGGACTTTGAGCCCCTGTGCACTTCCGTGCCTCCAGCGCGGGCCGCAACCGGACTACCATTGCGAATCCTGGTGTCCGGGCGCCTTTATGGTGGGTACAGAGTCGTCGTACTACCCATCAAGACACCAGGACACCAAAAATCTTCCCTAGAAAGCAAGAATTTGCGGCTTATTAGTACGAAGCAGCATATCCGCAACCAGCCTCTTCTCGCAATGGTTTCCGCGCCAAGCCCTCCCTGACCGTCGGGTCTCGCGAGGA
>DASXQN010000317.1:0-3291 GCA_036507155.1 Anaerolineales bacterium | reverse complement strand
TTCCTCCAAGAAGTTTATGCAACGGAGCAAGGTGCTCTTGCCGGATCCGCTGCGCCCGATGATACAGATCACCTCGCCCGGCTCCACGTCGAGGCTTAGATCCTTGACGACGTGCAGGCGGTCGAAGAACTTGTCCAGGTTGGATATGCTGACGATCGGAGCCATTACCGGTTCCCCTTGGAGAGCCGAACTTCGATCATGTTCTGGAAATACGTTAAGATCAATGTAAGGATCCAGTAGAAAACCGCGGCGATGATCAGCGCTTCCAGACTGTTGAACTGCGCCCGCCCGACCTTGGTGGCACGCCACATGAGTTCGTGCACAAAGCCAGTGGCTGAGACCAGGGCCGAGTCCTTGGTCATGGCGATGAACTCATTGCCGGTGGGCGGGATCGCGAATTGCATTGCTTGCGGGATGACAATCCGCGACATGGTCTGTGCGGGGGTCATTCCCAACGCGATGGCGGCTTCGCGCTGGCCGCCGCTTACGGAGGCGATTCCGGCGCGAAAGATCTCGCTCATGTAGGCGCCGTAGTTGAGGCCGAGCGCCAGCACGCCGGCCCACAATCCGGGCAGCACGATCCCCAACTGGGGCAATGCCAGGTAGAAGAAGAAGATTTGCAAATAGAGCGGCGTGCCACGGATCAGTGAGACATAAAACGTGCTGAGTGCGTAGACGGGCGGGATTGTGGATAGTCGGCCCAGCGCGGCTAACAAAGCCAGGATGGTGGCCAGGATGATTGAGAGGACGGAGATGTAAATCGTCTGCGGGATGCCCCCGGCAATGAAGGAGAGGTTATCGCGAATGAACTGACGGTCAAGCTGGATCGTCTTGAGGCCGAAAACTGTCTGCCCGCTGAACAGAAAGATGACAAAGAGCAGGAACAATAGCCAGGAAATACGGACGTTCAGACGGAATTGAAAAGTCTTGCGCTGCTGGGCTTCGTAGAGCAGGTCGGCCTGGGTCTTCGGGGCGGTCGGGCTTTTGCGAAAAGCTCTTTGGACATCCATTGTGATTGATCCGCTGGATCGTTCTGGAAATAAAGGGAAGCGGCAATTTGCCGCTTCCCTTTATTTATGCTTGCAAACTTATTTATCTGCTGCCACGAGCACGACCGCGGGAGTGTAGTAGTAAGGGATGCTAAAATCCAACACTTCCTGGCGCTGGGTGGTAACGGTCATCGAGCCAACGCTTACATCCCACTTATCCGCCCAACTGCCGGCGGTGATCACATCCCAGGAGGGTGTGGCGAAGCACGTCTCGACGCCAAGCCCGTCGCCGACGGCCTTGGCCACGTCCACATCGAAGCCCTGCATTTCGGCGGTGGTCAGGGCATCCGAGGGACAGGCCGTGTCGGCCGGGCGCGAGCCTCCAGTGTTGAGGAAAGACTGCGGCTCATAGTTCGGATCGGTGGAAACGAGAATGTAGCCGCGCTCCTTGATAGCGGACAGCAGGTCGCCGTCGGCGGCCGGCACGGAGGCGGAGGGCGAGAATGAACCCGTCGGGGACTGCGTGAGGTCGGCGCCCAGCCACTGGTTCGAGAGCGCGGTTAGCGTTCCGTCCTCATGCAGCTGCACTAAGATGCGATCCACTTCGGAGCGGAGCGCGGTCGTGTCGAGGCTGGATGACTTGTCGAACGCAGCCGCCAGGTCTTCTGAGAAGACCGCGTCGCCGAGTTTCCGAATCGGCACGCCGTTAGCAATGCTGGCATCTGCGGTGGTCTCGGAGGTGACCCAAGCGACGAAGTCGCCGCGGCTCCAGGCCTGGGCGCAATCATTGTCAGTCTCGAGCGCCACGACCGTGATGTTGGCGGGCGCCTCGGCATATATCGACGAGGCAGGCAGCCCCAGGTCGCCGTGGTTCAGCCAGGTCTCGTAGGTCGTGGAAGTGCCGGCGCAGACCGCCTTGCCTTCCAGGTCGGCGAGGGAGTTGATGGTTGCCGCCTTGCCGGGTCCGCAAGCCGATAACGCGAGCGAGACCGCGATGAGTAGGCCGATCAATACGAAAAGCTTCTTCATTTTTTCTCCTCCAGAGAAAACGTGTGTAAGCTGCGAATTCTTTGCGGAATAGGTGGGTGATTTGCGCCGTGCCTCCTTTTCAATCCGGACTATTGGAAATCGCTCATATGCGTTTCATAAGCATAGACTATTTTTAGCTTTTATGCAAGACTTTTTGTGGTCCTCTCAAAATGGTAGAATTGAACAGCAGTCATGTTTGGAGCAGGGAGTGGAATGAAAATCGTAAGTGTTGCTCAAATGAGAGCGATCGAAAAGGACGCCGACGCGGGCGGCCTGGCGTATGACCAGATGATGGCCAACGCCGGGCGCGGCCTGGCAGATGTACTCCTGGACTTCGCGGAAGGCGAAGAATCCTTCGAGGCTCTCGGGCTGGTTGGGCCGGGGAACAACGGCGGAGACACGCTCGTGGCGCTGACCCAGCTTGCAGCGCGCGGCTGGGGCGTGCATGCCTATCTGGTGCATCGCAAGAAGGATGTGCTCGTGAAGGCGCTGGCGGATGCAGGCGGGCGGGTCGTGGCGGCCGACGACGACAAGGAATTCACTGCGCTGCGAGAGTCCCTGGAGAGCGCACACATCCTGCTGGATGGCGTCCTCGGGACCGGGATCAAGCTGCCATTGAAGGAAGAGATCGGCAACGTGCTCGCCGAAGCTTTATATGTCCTTTCCGATCTGGATGAAGCCCCGATGATCGTGGCAGTGGATTGCCCATCGGGCGTCGACTGCGATACCGGCGAGGCCGCGGACGAATGCATCCCGGCTGACCTGACCGTGACCATGGCCGCTGTAAAGCAGGGGCTGCTGAAGTTCCCGGCATTCGAATATATCGGCGAACTAAAGGTGATCGACATCGGCCTGCCGGAGGACTTGCCCGCGCTGCAAGCGATCCGCCTTGAAGCCGCGGAAGAAGATATGGTGAGCGCGCTTCTCCCGGATCGTCCGGCCGATGCGCACAAGGGCACATTCGGCACGGCGCTGATCGTGGCCGGATCGATCAACTACACCGGTGCGTCGCGCCTGGCCGGCGAGGCCGCGTATCGATCCGGCGCGGGTCTGGTCACGATGGCCGTCCCAGCCCCGTTGCATGCCGCGCTCGCGGGACAGATTCCCGAGGCCACCTGGCTCCTGTTGCCGCATGAAGTGGGAGTGATCGCGCGGGGTGGCGCGGAGATCCTGGCGAGGAACATAGATCGTGCGACAGCCATGCTCATCGGTCCCGGTATCGGAACGGAAGCCACGACCAAGGAATTCATGCAAGACCTTTTCATGGGCAGTG
>DASXQN010000316.1:0-6542 GCA_036507155.1 Anaerolineales bacterium | reverse complement strand
TGCCCCACTAGTGATTATGCTGCCGGCCTTATTGCTCATGGACTCGTGCAATCCGATACCTGAATTAATTTCGGTGAATAGGCTGCCAGGCGGTCAGGATTTCCAATGAGTATAGCATGGGCCGTTCATCTTTTCGTCGTCGAGCTGCACAAATTGCGCTCACTCGATCCAAAGACATTTGATACAATCCGGCGCAGTAATAATCACGACGCTGCCGTCGTCTTGAGTAGGGATATTTTTGAAGAGAAGGATGCCTCACTCCAAATGGGAACGAACGGAAACGCGAAACACTCCAAGGTATTGATCCTCGGCTCGGGCCCGGCCGGGTTCTCTGCAGCCCTGTACGCCGCGCGCGCCGAGCTGGCGCCCATCGTCCTGACCGGTATGCAGTTGGGCGGACAGGCCGCGCTGACTTTCACGATCGAAAACTATCCGGGCTTTCCGGAGGGCGTGGGCGGGGCACTTCTGGGCGAGCTGTTCCAGAAGCAGGCTGAGCACTTCGGCGCCACCACCGAGTTCGACCTGGCCACCGGCGTGGACTTCTCTCAGCGCCCATTCAAGGTCACAACCGACAGCGCCGAGTACCTGGCGGACACGCTGATCGTCACCACCGGCGCCAGCCCGAACCAACTCAAGGTCCCGGGCGAGCTCGAACTGACCGGCCGCGGCGTCTCCTACTGCGCTACCTGCGACGGCTGGTTCTTTAAGGAGAAAAAGGTCATCGTGGTGGGCGGAGGTGACTCGGCCCTGGAAGAGGGGCTCTTCCTTACCCGCTACGCCACCGAGGTGGTGGTCATCCACCGCCGGGACGAACTTCGCGCCGGCGCGATCCTGCAGTCCCGCGCTAAAGACAATCCAAAGATGAAATTCGTGTGGAACACGGTCGTCACCGACGTGCTTGGCACCGAAAAGGTCGAGGCGGTGAAGTTGAAGAACACCGTCACCGGCGAAGAGTCCATCTACGAAACCGACGGCATCTTCATTTTCATCGGCCACACGCCCAACACCCAGCTCTTCCAGGGCCAGCTCGACATGGATGAGCGCGGTTATCTGAAGGCCAACCATCTGATGGAAACCAACGTCAAGGGCGTGTTCGCGGCCGGCGAGGCGGCGGACCCGCACTTCCGGCAGGTCGTGACGTCGGCCGGGATGGGCGCCGCGGCCGCCATCCAGGCGACGCGCTATCTCGAAGCGAACGGCGCGTAGCGCGCGGCATCCGCACAGTAAAATGCAGGACCTCCACATCGCAAAAGCGGTCGGGGAGGCCCTTTTTATTTCCGAAACCAGCCATCCCAACGCGCAAAAATGGGCCAAAAAAAACTATGAGGGTGATTTACTTTGCGATAGAATTGCAGATACCGCGGTCTTAAGAGTACCAGCGAGCCGGGCAGGGGACCGCTCGATCGAGCAGACAGCGGCTTTCCAATCTTACGTGTGGAGGATGCATGAGCAAAATCTCGATCATCGGCGCGGGCATGACCGGTTCGACCGCCGCCCTCTGGCTGGCCGAACGCGAACTCGCCGATCTGGTGCTGGTGGACGTCGTGGAGGGCATGCCGCAAGGCAAAGCGCTGGACCTGCTGCAGGCCATGCCGGTCATCGGCAAGGACGTTGAAATTGTCGGCTCGAACGACTACGGCGCCACGCAGGGCTCCGACATCATCATTATCACGGCCGGGCTGCCGCGCAAGCCCGGCATGAGCCGCGACGACTTGCTCTCCGCCAACGCCGAGATAGTCCGGAGCGCCGCCTCGGAGACGCTGAAGCGCTCGCCCGAGGCGATCTACGTCGTGCTCACCAACCCGCTCGACACGATGGCTTACCTGACGATGAGATTGACCGGGCTGCCGCCCGAGCGCGTCATCGGCCAGGCGGGCATCCTGGACTCTGCTCGCATGCGCGCCTTCGTCGCCTTGGAGACCGGCGTGAGCGTCGAGAACATCGATTGCTACGTGCTCGGCGGACACGGCGACGAGATGGTGCCGCTGACGCGCCATTCGAACATCGCCGGCGTCCCGCTCCGGGACTACCTGCCTGCTGACCGTTTAGCGGCCATTGTCGAGCGGACGCGGAAGGGCGGCGGCGAGATCGTCAACCTGCTCAAGACCGGCTCCGCCTACTACGCGCCGGCTGCGGCTGTGGCGCAGATGGCCGAGGCGATCCTCAAGGACAAGCACCTGATCATGCCGTGCGCGGCGTACACCCGGGGGGAATACGGTTTGAAGGATATGTATTTCGGCCTGCCGGTTATGCTCGGACGCGCCGGCGCCGAGAAGATCATCGAATACAAGCTCGACAAGGAAGAACAGGCGCTCTTCGATCAGTCCGCCGCGGCCGTGAAAGAAACGCACGAGGCGCTGAAGAAACTGGTGAAAATCTAATGTCAACTCATGTCATTGCGAGGGCAATCGCGCTGAACGGAGCGACCAAAGGGAGCGAAGTCGAAGCGTGCCGACAATCGCAATGACATACACTCTGGAGGCAACATGATTCTGCATGAGAAGATCGCCGCGCAGCTCCCGTCCTGGCGCGATCGCATCAAAGCGCTGACGAAGGACCATGGCGAGGTCGTCATCGACGACGTGACGGTCGGACAGGTGGTTGGCGGGATGCGGGATATCAAGTCGATGCTGACGGATATCTCCTACGTGGACCCAGAGTCCGGTATCCGCTTCCGCGGCATGTCCATCCCGGAGGTTCTTAAGGCCCTGCCCAAAGGCCGCGGCGCCAAGCTGCCGATGGTCGGCGGGTTGTATTATCTGCTGATGGTGGGCCAGGTCCCGACGAAGGAACAAGCGCTCGAGGTGGAGGCAGAATGGGCGCGGCGAGCGGTTGTGCCGGATTACGTCTACAAGATGATCAAGGCCATGCCGAAGAACACGCACCCGATGATCTTGTTTTCGCAGGCAGTGCTGGCGCTGGGGAATGAATCTCTGTTCACCATGAAGTATCACGATGGCATGAAGCGCGACGAGTACTGGGAGCGCGCCCTCGACGACAGCCTCGACCTGACGGCAAGGCTGCCGGTGATCGCTGCTTTTATTTATCGGCACAAGTATTTTGACGAGAGCAAGAAACCCCGATACAACCCCCGCTGGGATTACGGCTCTAATTTTGCCAAGATGATGGGCGTGGAGGACAAGAAGGGCTACGCGGAGTTGATGCGTCAATACTTCATCATCCACTCCGATCATGAATCAGGAAATGTCTCGTCGCACGTGATGCACCTGGTCGGATCCGCGCTGGCTGATCCATTCCTGTCGTTCTCGGCCTCGTTGAATGGGCTGGCCGGCCCGCTGCACGGACTTGCCAATCAGGAGGCGCTGAGCTGGTTGATCAATGTCACCAAACAGTTTGGCGGCGTCCCATCCCGCGAAGACCTGCAAAAATATGCGTGGGAATTCTTGAACAGCGGCAAGGTAATCCCGGGCTATGGCCACGGCGTGCTGCGCGGCACCGATCCGCGTTTTACCGCGCAATTGAATTTTGCCAAGACCTACTTCCCGGAGGATGAACTGGTCCGTCTCGCCGATCTGGTTTACCAGGTTGTGCCGGACGTTTTGAAAGAGCAGGGCAAGGCTAAGGACCCGGCGCCGAACGTGGATGCCGTCTCCGGCACGTTGCAGTATTATTATGGGGTGCGCGAATTCAAGTTCTACACAGTGCTCTTCGGTGTGGGCCGGGCGCTGGGCGTCACCGCGAATTACGTCTGGGCGCGTGCGCTCAACCTGCCCATCGAGCGGCCGAAGTCGGTCACCACGCAGATGCTCGAAGAAA
Organism: Anaerolineales bacterium; assembly: GCA_036507155.1. Lineage (GTDB taxonomy): Bacteria > Chloroflexota > Anaerolineae > Anaerolineales > Villigracilaceae > DASXQN01. The sequence continues at coordinate 2,765 of DASXQN010000316.1, read as the reverse complement.
TGGTGGCTAAGGCGCGCGAGCTCGAACCGGCGTGATCGAGGCTAGCATCTGAATCACACTCCCGAAGCGATCGCTTCGGGAGTGTGATTTTAGGGTTCTGATTTCTTGGCATGCTCCTGGTTCGCAAGGTCGAATTGGACCACCTTTACGACCCGAGCTTGTTCGCGTAGATACCAAGGCACCATCTGCCTGGCGTGTTCAGGGCTTTCCGCGTCCACCACTGCCCAGGCCGTGTGGTCGTCGTCCTTGCAACCCCACTCGAAGTGATGCAGGTAGCCGGCGGCGAAGACGTCCTTGACCACCTGGTCGCAATTGACTGCGTCGTGCCGGGATTCAACGAGATATCGATTCATGGTTACCTCAGATGCGTCATGTCCAAAGAGAAGAAACTTAGTATAGCACGCAGCAATTCAGATTTCAATTCAGCCAGCGCTCATTTGTAATCGGCGGACAGTCCATCGACATCCACCAGGCTGCTGTCCACGCGAACGTAGATTCCGCTTGACAGCCGTTGATATTGAGGCACGCTGTCGATGAAAGCCGGGAAACGGTTGAAGTTGTCCGCGATCACATCCGGCTTGAGCTGCAAGATGCTGTACTCGTAGTTCCACTTGTTGTGACCCGGCGCAAATCCGGTCGCAGGCGGGCCTTTGGCGATCACGGGATCATTTTTGCCGAGCAGGTCGATGGACGTGCGGTCCGCGAAATACGGGATCTGACCGGCGGCATGAACTGCGATCACGGCTCGAGGATCGGTATGCGCCTGGATATGCAGCCCGAGCTTCGTGCGCTGGATGTCGGTGCGCAGCATCGGGGCATTGCTGATCGCCCACTTGGACCAGGGCTCGCCGCTGACGACCAGCAGCGCGCCCAAACCGATCGCCACTGCCAGGGCCGCCTGGAACGCTGCCCGCGCCCGGTGGCGCAGGAATCGGTCCATCGCGAGCGCGAACAGCACGAAGAGCGCGGGCATGCCCTGGACGATGAACCGGTTTGCCGCGTCGACCAGCTCTTCGGCATAATCACCGCCCACCCATACCGAGTAGCCGATCTGGACCGCGAACAGTCCGAAGAATAGCGGCGACTCGCGCGTGCGCAGCTCCTTGAAAGCGGCCAGGCCGATCAAGGCGAGCACCATCGGCATCAGAAAATCGCGTGACGCGTAGTCGTTCAGCGAAAGCAGGCCGACGCGCACGCGCTCCCACGCGCTGACTCCGTTGACTTTGAGATAGTAGGTGTTGGGCAGAAAATCACCGTAGTACAGCCGCTGGATTAGAAGGATCGCGAGCAGCGTGAGGACAGTAACGAATATTGGCAGACCGATCACGAAGAACCGGTTGCCGTGCGACTCGCCCCCAGGCATATCGCGCTGCACAGTCCCTGGAGGGGGAGCGGACCGACTGAAAGGAACGAAGCCGAAGCGCTGCCGAGGCGCCGCGCCGACCGTCAACCCTGCATATATCAGCAACAGCCCAACTTGCAGAATCGCGTCCATGCGGATGAGCACGGCGACGACCAGGACGAGAGTCAGCCATCGAGCGGAAACAGGCCGGGGGTCATGCGCCAGGCGCAGCGTCAGCAGGAGCGCGAGGCCAATGGTCAGCGCCAGCGCACCTACCTCGAGTCCGCGCAGTGTCCAGAACACTAGCGGAAAATAGAAGGCGGTCATCGTGGCCGCGATCAGCGGCGCGAGTTCGGCGGTAGGGTCCAGAGCCCGTACGATCTTGAAGATCACGACGATATTTGCGAGCAGGAGCAGCGCGGCAACTAGCATTACCACGAGCGAGATGCGCGCGGACGAGAAGGGGAGCAGATGGATCAGCGCCATCGCCAACGTCCAGCCGAGGTTGGAAATGCCCTCCACCGGCGGTTGGCCCGGGTTCCAAAGCAGACCCTGGCCCTGCGCCAGGTTGCGGGCGTAGCGCATCGAGATCATCGCATCGTCGACCAGCGTGAAATACCGCTGGCCATGCACATCGAATGAGGTGCGCAGGATGAAGACCAGATAGAACAACGCGGCGACGGCGAGCAGTATTTTGAGGGCAGCGGGAAATCTGTTCATGAGCGGGAGGCGCGCTTGACGCCAGTGTCAGGGGTGAGCATTGGGATCCTGCGGGCATAGCGCGAATCCTCGATCAACGCTGCGAGGCGACTATTCTGCGTTTCTGTCTTCTTGGCGCTGATGACCCACCAAATGGCCGCCTTGCGATAGCTTGGCGGCTGCGCCTGGAAGAAGGTCCAGGCGCTTTTGTTCGCTCGAAATATTTTCTCGAACGCGGGCCCGAGGTCTGCCGCATGTCTTTGCTCGTACGAATAGAGTGCGGATCTCTCGTCCGCACGCGCCTCCATTGCGCGGCGTCCCGCTGGGCGCATTCTGCCCTGGGCGATCAATTCCCGGGCCCGCCGGATGTTGACTGCGCTCCATATGCTGCGCGGCTTGCGCGGCGAAAATCGGATCATGTAGCGCTCGTCGTCGATGCTCTTTCGGAGGCCGTCGATCCAGCCGTAGCACAGGGCCTGGTCCACGGATTCGGGCCAGGTGATACTGGCTTTGCGGGAGCCCTTCTTGTAGAAGCCCACCCACAATTCCAGTTTCTTCGCATGATTTTTCTGAAGCCATGATCGGAATTTCGATGGAGTTGCGAAGAAGACGGGCTTCATTCGGATCTACGCCGGTTCAAAGATCTCGATCGGATTGCCGGATGGGTCCTCGATCAATATTTGCGATCCCCCAGGCCCGGTGATGACGTCATTGCGGCAGGTCA
>DASXQN010000315.1:0-7870 GCA_036507155.1 Anaerolineales bacterium | reverse complement strand
GTGATCGTCATGCCTCTTATCCGCCCGCTCAAGCTGGCCGAACTGCTGGATCAGGCGGTTCGGCTGTATCGCAGCAATTTCATCAAGTTCATCGCCATTCTCGCCATTCCATATATTCCACTGGTAATCATCCAGACGCTGATGTCCTGGCTGATGACGGGTTCGATGGCCAGACAGATGAGCGACCCTGCCAGCCTCTTTTCCGACCCTTCCTATTGGCTGGGAATATCCGGCACGTTCATTACATCCGTCCTGACCTTCTTCCTCGTGCAGGGTGTTGCGACCGCCGCGCTGACCCGCGCCGTGGCGGATTACTATACCGGCCGGCCGGTTGGCATTTTGGAATCCTACAAACGATTGGGCAGGAACTGGCTTCGCCTGATCCTGGCGCTTCTATTGATGGGCTTGATCGGCTTCGGGATCTTCATATGGCTGCTGATCCCCTGTGTGGGCTGGCTGACCGGCCCCGGTTTGCTCTTCTTTGTCGCGGCGGTGACCGGTCCGCTGGTCGCGCCGGTGATCGTGCTCGAAAATCACCCTGTGGCCGCCTCGTTGCGCCGTGCCTGGGATCTGGCGCGCAGCCGATTCTGGTGGATGATCGGATTTGCCTTCATCCTGTATTTGTTCAGCCAACTCGTGATCACGGGCCCGACCATGCTGATCAATTTCTTGATGCAGTATCTTGCGACCTCCAGCCAGATCAATTTACAGCAGCAGATGACGTGGTCGACCGTCATTCAGACGCTGGTCAGCATGTTCGCCAGCCTGCTGTATCTGCCGCTTCAATTGACCGCCATGACGCTGGTCTACTTCGACCTGCGCGTTCGCTCGGAAGGATTGGATCTTGCGCTGCAGGCATCAGACTCTCCCGCAGCGAATTTGGATCTGGCCGCCCTGCCCGAGATTTCATCCCAGTCAAAAACCGCGATCATTACAGGCAAAGAGATCGGTTATTTCGTTCTGCTTACGGTGGCAGCCGGAGCAATCTACATGCTGATCGTCAGCGTGCTCTTTGGATTGGTGATGGCTGCCATGCCCCCCGGCAGTTTTTGATGAGACGACGTGCCGTCCTGCTTTCCCTGATCGCGGGACTGCTGGTCTACCCGATCACCGTTGCCTGGCCGGCTCTGGCGTTTTCCGTCTCCTCGCAGCCGGTCCACCCGCAAGCATCCAGGCCGCTGACCGAGGAAGAATATTGGAAGCTGGTGGAGCATAACCGCCAGATCGTTGCCGGGCTGAAGGGCGCACCCGCCCGCAAAATGGAAGACGGACTGTCGAAACTGGCCGCGCAATGGCAAAGGGTCGAGACCATCCGCCTGACCACCGGCGAGGTCATCCCTTTCGACAATTCCTTCATGCTAGCGACCCTGGGTGCAGAAAAACCAGATCTGGATCACATCAAGCATCTGCTTGAGCAACTCCAGGCCGCGCACCAGCAATATCCCCGGCAGGTCTTTACAACCGACGATCTCAAACCGCTCGCGTTGATCCTGGCGCGCCCGGAATTTCAATGGCAGGAAGCGCGCCCCAATCCCGTTGCGGCCTGGCTCGCAAAGCAATGGGAGCGCCTGCTTCAATGGCTAAGCCGGCTGTTCGGCGGCCGTACCATCACGCTCAATACCGGTACCTGGTCCTTTCCCGCGGCGCTGACAACGCTTCTGCTCGTCCTGGTCTTGCTGTACATCTCGCGGAATCTGATCCGCGACTTTGTCAGCGACGCGCGCCTGGACAGCGATGGAAGCGGCTCGGATGAGGCGCTGACCTCCGAGCGCGCCTTTCAGAGGGCGATGGATCTCTCGCGCGGCAGGGACTATCGCTCCGCCGTGCGTTACCTGTATCTATCGTCCCTGCTGATGCTGGACGAACGGAATCTGCTGCAGTACGACCGCTCCAAAACCAATCGCGAATATCTGCGCAGCATTTCCGGATCGCCGGAATTGGCCGAGCCTCTCGGACAGGTCATTGAGGTCTTTGACGATGTCTGGTACGGTCATCACTCGCTGGACGAAGACTCCTTCAAGCACTACAGCGATCGCGTCGAGGCGCTTAAGGAGCAGAGCAAATGAAGCTCTCCCGCGAGACATGGCAGGCATTGGGGCTGGTCCTGCTGCTTATCCTGGTGACGGCCGGCGCGGCATTGCAGCAAAGCCAGACTCCGGATATCCCTTATCTGAGTAATTCCAGCCTGCCGGACGGAGCGCTGGCGCTCAAACTGTGGTTGAGCGAACTGGGCTATCACGTGAGCGAACAGGTCGCGGTGGATTTTCTCGTCCCGGAGGAAGCCGACCTGGTGTTCATGCTGCAGCCACTCGGCGCTGTGACTCAAACAGAATGGCAGGGCCTGGATCGATGGGTCAAAGACGGCGGAACGCTCGTCCTGGCGGGGGACCTGTACCCAACTTTTCAGGCGATGGAACATTATGGCTTTAGTCTTTCGTTGCTGGTGCAGCAAACCGAGGCGCTTGTATCGCAAACGCCCCTGCTGACTTCTCCGCCGCTGACCGAGGCGGTCCCGATCAGATCGGATTTTTACCTGAATACACAGCGCTCCGACTTTGTCACACATCTGGCCGTGGACGGACGACCGGTGCTTGTATCCTTTGATCTCGGCCAGGGCCGGATCATTCTCTCTGCAACACCGATTCCATTTTCCAACCAGGCCTTGAAGGAGGATGCCACCGCGGCATTGGCGCTTAATATGATCGGCCTCTCCGCGCAGGGCGGCAGCGCATGGTTTGATGAATGGCATCACGGCATCCAGGGCAGCAGCGTTGTTGGCCCGGATCAGTGGCTGCGCTCGAGCTCGTTGGGTCATGCCCTTTTGTTCCTGGTGGGCGCCATCTTCCTGTCGTTGCTGCTGGGCGGCCGCATTTTCGGCCGGCCCGTGCCGCTGCCCCATGAGATCAAGCGCCGCGGTCCGCTTGAACACGTCACGGCCATTGCGAATCTTAACCGTCGCGCCGGCCATCGCGGCTCCGTGCTGCAGCAATATCACGGCCGGTTGAAGCGTCACCTCGGACGGCGTTACCGGCTGGATCCATCCATTCCGGATGCGGAGTTCGTTGCGACGCTGGCCGGCTACAATCCCGGACTCGACCGTGCCGCCCTGCTGGATCTGCTCGAACGGCTCTGCGCGCGAAATCCGGGCGAGGCCCAGATGGTCCGGCTGGCGGCCGAAGCCTCCGCTTGGATCACTGCGCAGTAATTAGTCTGGTACTGAGGAGAACTTATTATGAAAGTCACCGAACTCAAAAGTGCTTTTGAAAGCCTGCAGACCGAGGCAGCCAAGGTGCTCGTGGGCCTCGAACTCCCCTATGAGCTGCTGATGGTGGCCCTCTTCAGCAATGGACATGTGCTGCTCGAAGGCGTGCCCGGCACCGCGAAAACGCTGATGGCCAAGACGCTGGCGTATACGGTCCAGTCACAATTCACGCGCATCCAGTTCACGCCTGACCTGATGCCGTCGGACATCCTGGGCACCAGCGTGTTCGACATGAACACGGCCAGCTTTCATTTGAAAAAAGGTCCGATCTTCACACAACTGCTCCTGGCGGATGAGATCAACCGGGCGCCGGCCAAAACCCAATCCGCCCTGCTCGAGGCAATGGAAGAACGCCAGGTCAACCTGGATGGCGAGCGGCATGTGCTCGAGGCCCCGTTCATGGTCATTGCCACGCAGAATCCCATCGAGTATGAAGGCACTTATCCTCTACCTGAAGCCCAGTTGGACCGGTTCATGTTCAAGATCCTCGTGCCCTATTCTCCACCGGAAGTGGAGGTGGAAATCCTGCGGCGCGTTGATCAAGGCTTCGATGCGCATGACCTCGAAGGCGCCGGGTTGGGGAAAGTGATCTCCGCAAAGAAAGTCACGGAAATCCGAAAGCTGATGGAACAGGTGACGGTGGAAGAGGGGATCTTGAAATACATTACTAATATCAACGCGGCCAGCCGCCGCTCACCGGACCTGATGCTGGGTGCGAGCGCCCGGGCCGCGATCCACGTCTTAAAGGCTTCCAAGACGTTCGCCGGGCTGCAGGGCCGCGATTACGTCAGCCCGGATGATGTCAAGTTCATCGTGCCCGCGGTATTCCGCCATCGCATCCTGCTCAAGCCCGAAGCTGAGATCGAGGGCCTGGACGCTGACTCGGTGATCCAACGCCTGCTCGGCCAGGTGGAAGTTCCGCGCTAACCATGCTTCCGACCGCACGCGGCGTCCTGATCTTTTTGCTGGCCGCCCCCATCATCGCGCTGGGCACATGGCAGCCAGGACTGGAATGGCTGGGGTGGGTTTACGCGCTGCTCGTGCTGGCGCTGTTCGTCACGGATTGGCGATTGGCCGGGCGCGTGGATCGCTTTGACGCGAGTCGTAGTCACGATACCAAGCTCTCGCTTGGCGTACAGAACCCGGTCACGATCAGCGTGAGGGACCGCTCTCGACGCGGAACCATGCTGCGGGTCCGGGACGAAGCGCCGGAAGCCTTCAAGATCGAGACGCGCGTGCTGCAAGGCATGGTCCCGCCGCTCGGCAACTGGCAGGGCGTCTATCATCTGCAACCGCTGCGGCGCGGGAACTACCGCTTCGGCAATATCATCCTGCGCTGGCTGGGTCCGCTCGGGCTGGTCGCGCGGCAAGGGACCGTCAATGCCGCGGGTCCCGTCAAGGTCTATCCAAACCTGCTGGATGTGCGCAAGTACGATCTACTGCTTCGCCGCAATCGCCTGCAGGAGATCGGACTGCGGAACACGCGCTTGTTGGGAGAGGGGACGGAGTTCGAGCGCCTGCGCGAGTATCTGCCGGATGACGAATATCGCCGCATCAACTGGAAGGCCACGGCGCGCCGCGGCCGACCGGTCACGGTGCAGTATCAAACCGAGCGCAGCCAGAACGTCATGGCTGTGTTGGATACCGGCCGCATGATGCAAACGCCTGTCGCCGATATCGCCAAGCTGGATTATGCGGTGAACGCCGTTTTGTTCCTGGGTTATGTCGCTGCCGGCAAGGGCGATCGGATGGGGGTGATGAGTTTTGCGGATGACGTCACCCACTATCTCGCGCCGCGCAAGGGGCATGGACAGTTTTATCGAATGCTGGAAGTGCTGTACGCGGTCGACGCACAGCAGGTGGAGCCCAACTATCGCAAGGCACTGACTTATCTGGCAGTGAAACAGCGTCGACGCGCGCTGATCATCATCTTTACCGACCTTAGCAGCGGCATCAGTATGGATTCGCTGGTTGCACAGGTTTCCCTGCTGGCCCGCTCAAACCTGCCGCTTGTGGTGACGATCAGTGATCCGGATGTGCACGCTGCGGCCAATCAACAACCGCGCGACTCAGTCGCGGTCTATCAGCGCGCGACGGCCTCGCAGCTATTGGACGAACGCCGGGTGGTCCTCGATACCTTGCGCAAGCGCGGCGTAATGACTCTGGATGTCCCCGCCAACCAGCTGTCGATGGCCGTCATCAATCGTTATCTGGAATTGAAAGGCCGGGCGATGTTGTGATCGCTCAGTGGCCGCGCTGCACGTCGCGGCCTGCCAGGAACAGGTAGGCGTACAGCACGATTCCGCTGCTGATCCCCACCCCCCATTTGACCTGCCAGGGGAGACTCTCGGACGGAGAGATAAACCCTTCGATCAAAGCTGCAATGACAAGCCAGGGCACGGCGCCGCCCAGCAAACGAACGGATTTTTGGGCGACCAGGGCCAGCGCGTCCCTGCGGCGCATCAAACCCGGGTGAAGGATGGCCCAGGCAAGCATCAAACCGGAACCGCCCGCCATGAAAATCACACTTAATTCGATCACGCCATGCCCGATCACAAAAGTCGCCAGGTCAGAGCCCACGCCGTAATGGGCGGCCAGGCCGAGTAAACCGCCGAGGATCAGGCCGTTCTGCACAAGCACCCACAGGGTAAGCAGACCAGCGGTCAACCCGCTGCTAAAAGCCAGGAACGAAACACGAATATTGTTCTGCATGATGAAGGACGAGGCGAACGGCCGTTCCTGGATCGGAATATTGACCCACAGGTTCTTGTTCTCCAGCTCCGGTATCAATTGCTGTACATCGGCTGGCAGAAACCATTGTGCCGAGCGCGGCGAGGCGGCGATGCTGGCGCCTGCCGCAAGCGCCGGGATCGTAAACATAAGAAAGGCCGCCAGCGTGAAGACAAAGGTTTCCCGAAAAAGACGCGGAAAGCCGCGCACTGCAAAGTCCAGCAGGCGATTGACCGCGAACGGCTCGCCTTGATAAAGTGTGGCATGCGCACGCGCCACCAGTTGATTGAGATATCTGGTTACGGGATGTTGGGGGAAATCACGTTTTGCGAGGGCCAGGTCCGAACTCACCGCGCGGTACAGGCTGGCAAGCTGTTCGATATCGGAGAGCGCCAGGGCGCGGACGTCCCGGTTGCCGCGTCCGACCAGATCGGCCAGGCGCTGCCATTCCTGCTTGCGGGACTGGTAAAATTCCTCGGTATTCATTGGCTCTCCGGCGGAAGACTTAAAGCCGCCGGTGATCCTCATGGCGAATTATACACATGACGAACACGAATGACGTCCTCAGAATAGACACGCCCGAAAACGTAACCTTCGACTACGACGTGGCAGGAATCGGGTCGAGGTTTCTGGCCGCCCTGGCCGATACCGCGCTGATCCTGCTGCTGCAGGTGATCGTGCTGGGAACTTTGATCTTTATCGGATTGCGAATGGGAGATATCTTCTCGCCGGACGGCGCGGCCACCTGGATACTCGCGGTGTTGAGCCTGATCGCGTTCATATTTTTCTGGGGCTATTATATTTTCTTCGAGATCCTGTGGAATGGACAGACGCCGGGCAAACGTTTGGTTGGCCTGCGCGTCATCCGCCTGGACGGTACGCCGGTTACCACGCCCGAAGTGGTGATCCGCAACCTCGTGCGCACCATCGATCTTCTGCCAATGGCGTATGGAGTGGGCGTGATCACGATGTTCGTGAATGAAAACTCCCGCCGTCTGGGCGATCTGGCAGCGGGGACGGTGGTTGTCCACGAAGGCAAGACCGCGGCGTTGAGCGAGCTCGGTTCCAACAGTCAGAGTCCCCTCAGGACCCTGATCACGGACAGCGTCGTCCCGGCAGGATTCCCGCTCGATCGCCTGACGCAACGGGACTATCTGATGATCGAGAATTTCCTGCTCCGCCGCGTCGAGCTGACCAATCGACGGCAACTGGCAGCTCATATTCTCAAGTCCCTGCATGAGCGCGTTGGCCTGCCGATGGAACCGTCTGCCCTGCAAGACGCGGATAACGTGCTGGCGGCCATGTACAAGGACTTGAAAAAACGCAACGAACCATGAGCGTTGCAGGGAGAACCTATGAGCAATAAACAGAAGTGGCTGATCGGGATCGGCGTCGTTGCCGGACTGTGCGTCTGCGCGGCCGCGGTGGCGATCCTGGTCTTGCGCGAAGCGGCGTCGCGTGTGACGGAGTCGTTCAAGACGGATCCGACCGGCATCGCGGAGGTGGGTCACGGGATCGCCGAGTATGACGTCCCCCCGGGATACCAGGAAAGCATGGCGATGTCACTCTTCACCTATGACCTGGTCGCCATTACGCCGATCGCGGATGCTCAGTCCGGTTCCATGATCATGTTGATGCAGTTCGCCGGCGCCGCGAATGTCAGCACCGAGGAAATGCAAAGGGCCATGGAACAGCAAACCGGTCAGCCTGGGAGCCAGATGACCGTCGTGGAGTCCCGCACTGAGATCATCCGCGGCGAAGAGGTAACGGTCAAGATCAGCGAGAGCACGACCCAGGGGATTGCGCTGCGCCAGTTGGTGGCCATGTTCAGGGGAAATCACGGCCCAACCATGCTGATGATCCAGGGTCCGGCCCAGG
>DASXQN010000314.1:0-2828 GCA_036507155.1 Anaerolineales bacterium | reverse complement strand
GAATTCTCCCGGCTTCTGCAGGACCTCGACCACCACGCCGGAGAACGGGCTCTTGATGGTTCGAAGGGCCAGCACCTCGGTGGAGCGCTGAACTTCCAGCTCCGCCAGTTTCTGGTTTTCCTTGGCCTGGCGCAGTTGTTCGCTGGAAAAACGGTATTCGGCCTGCGCCTCGTCGCGGGCATTGACCGAAACGAAGTTCTGCTTGTACAACTCCTCGGCGCGCAGCATCTTCTTCTGCGCGAGGTCCATGCGTGCCTCTGCCGCCTTTAATTCGCCCTGCATGGTGGCCCGCGATCGCGCCAGTTCGAGGGCCGCGCGCTCCGGACCGGATTCCAGGGTGGCTATAACCTGGCCTTTCTTGACCAGGTCGCCGCGCTGGACCTGTACCGATTCGATCACCGCTTCCACGGGACTGCGGATTTCCACCTGCTGGCGCGCCTCGATCAGGCAGTCAAATTCCGCGGCATTGGCGGCGCAGGCCAGCAGGGAGGCAAGCGCGCAAACCGGAAGGGCGAATCGATTCATGGGTGGCAGGCGAAGGTTCAGGCCCAGCGTGAAACAGGCGCTGATTGTAACGAATTGACCCTAACGCTGTAATCGGAATTTCGTAAAAAAATCAGAGCCTCGGGAGGGTCTATAATGAATCGGGTGACGCCCTTTCGGCGGCGCACCCATGGCCATTCCCAGATCGTGCCGGGCTACTTAAATTTGCACTTCGGGGGCCCCCAGACGCACAGGGTGGGATGGTCTTCAAGAAGATCAAGCGCGATGCCAAAAAGTCAGGCTAAAATGCGCTGAATCAATAACAACGCACTAACAGTTACAGTACTATACGAACAGGGGAGCGCCGGTTCCCGGCCTTGCGGGAACCCTTTTCCTCGGCGAAAGCACAATTGCACAAGATCAAACAAACAGGAACCCGCCGTCGCAATGACTGGGGGAGCACGCTGACCGATCCTGCCGGATATTCCGCCCGTCCTCCATTGGGCCGGACGGCTTTCATTTCGCTGCCTTGCGCTCGCCGCGTCCCTGTCGCGGCCCGGCCGGGCGCGCCGGATTGACCACCATGCGATCCGGTCCCTTCGAACGCTCTCCGCGCGACCGCCGCAAGGCCGACGTAATGCAGGAAAGCGAAGCGCGTTTCCGGGCGCTGGTCCAGAATTCATTCGATATCATTACCATCCATGATGCGAACGGGGTGACCATCTACGAGTCACCCGCGGCATCCCGTGTGCTGGGCTACCAGCCGGGCACGCTGATCGGCAAGACTCCATTCGAGACCCTGCACCCCAAGGACGTGGCCCGCGCGCGCGACGCGTTCGACGCGTTGCTGCGGGGCCAGACTCCGCCTTCGCCGCTGATGCTGCGCTTCCGGCACGCCGACGGCTCCTGGATTCATCTCGAGGCGCTGGGCAACAATCTGCTCGAACATCCCGGCATCCGTGGCATCGTCCTGACTTCGCGTGACATCACCGTGCGCAAGCGCGCTGAAGAGCGGGCGCAATTCCTCGCCAACTACGACGTGCTCACCGGGCTCCCCAACCGCTTCCTGATGCAGGACCGGCTCACGCAGGCCGTGGCGCAGGCGCATCGCAACCGCCTGCGGGTCGCTGTCATGCACATCGATCTGGACCGCTTCAAGGTGGTGAACGAGACGCTCGGCCATTACGTCGGCGATGCGCTGCTCAAGCAGGCGGCCGAACGCATCCGCAAATCCACCCGCGACGGCGATACCGTGGCCCGGGTGGGCGGCGACGAGTTCACCATCGTATTTCCGAACGTCACCAGCCTGCAGGTGCTGTCCACCAATGCCGAGAAAATTCTCACGGACCTGGCCAGGCCGTTTCCCAGCGACGGGCAGGAGTTGTTCCTTTCCGCGTCCATCGGCCTGAGCCTGTACCCGGATGACGCCGCCACCGTGGACGAGATCATCAAGCACGCCGACGCGGCGATGTACAGCGCCAAGCACCTGGGGCGCAATAATTTCCAGTTCTTCACCACCGATCTGAACCAGGAAGTGCAGGAACGCATGCTGATCGAAGGCGGCTTGCGTACCGCCATCCAGCGCGACGAGCTGAGCCTGGTGTATCAACCGAAGATCGACCTCGCCACGCGCCAGATTTACGGTGCTGAAGCGCTGTTGCGCTGGGTCCATCCCAAGCTCGGAATGATTTCTCCGGCGCGCTTCGTGCCGGTGGCGGAGGAGGCGGGCCTGGTCGGACAGATCGGAGAGTGGGTGCTGCACACCGCGTGCCGGCAGATCCGCGAGTGGCAGGACGCGGGCTTTGCGCTGCAGGTTGCGGTCAACGTATCGGCCCGCCAGTTCCAGCAGTACGATGTCGCCGAACTGGTGATGGGGATCATGAAGGAGACCGGCGCGCTGCCCGAAAACCTCGAGCTCGAACTCACTGAGAGTGCGGTCATGAACGACGCAGAGACTTCGATCGTCACGCTCGAACGCCTGGCCGCCCTGGGCGCGCAGATCGCAATCGACGATTTCGGTACCGGCTACTCGAGCCTGTCGTACCTCAAGCGGCTCCCGCTCGACGTGCTCAAGATCGACCAGTCGTTCGTGCGCGACATTTCCTCGGACCCGAACGACGCGGCGATCGTGCGCGCGATCATCACGCTGGCGCGCAGTCTCGGCATCAAGGTGATCGCAGAGGGCGTCGAGAACGAGGCGCAGCTAGCCTTCCTGAACGCCTACGGCTGCCAGTACGCGCAGGGTTACCTGTTCGGGGAGCCGCTGACCTCCCGGCAGTTGGAACAGCTGATCATCGGGCAGCTGGAGAAGAAAGCAGTCTAGCGGATCAGGTCGGTCGCAACGA
>DASXQN010000313.1:0-4411 GCA_036507155.1 Anaerolineales bacterium | reverse complement strand
TCCCTGGAAACGAATCAAGAGCGGCGATTGGTCGTCATTGGCCGGGGGCTGGGCCTAACCGATGAATGGCCGCTGGCAATGCTAGCCTTCCAGCAAGCCATCCGCGCGGACGGTACCAGCGCTGAGGCGTGGGCCTGGCTGGGCGAGGCGAAGCAGCAACTCGGCCAGGAGGGGAGCGCAGAACTTAATCACGCGATGGCGCTGGATTCACGCTCCGTGATTGTGCGTGCGCTGCGCGGCCTATACTGGAAGAGGATCGGGAATAATCGCGCGGCGCTTAGCGAGTATCAGGCCGCGGCCGAACTCGAGCCTCAAAGCCCGGCCTGGAAGATCGCGTTGGGCGAGACGTACGCGAGCCTCGGCGATCTGGTCTCGGCGTTGGGCGTGTACCAACGCGCGACCGAGCTCGCTCCGGACGATGCCTCCACCTGGCGGCTCTTGGCCACGTTCTGTGCGCAATATGGCGTGCAAGTGCAGACGGTGGGTATTCCAGCAGCGCAGACCGCGGTCGATCTCGCGCCCCAGGATGCGCTCGCCCTCGACGTGCTGGGCTGGAACCAGCTGAGCGCGGGCTGGCTATATTCGGCGGAGGAGAATTTGCTGGCCGCGCTCGAGCTTGCGCCGGACCTGGCAGCCGCGCATTTGCACCTCGCGCTCGTGTATTTGCAAAAGGGGGATCGGGACGCGGCCTATGAAGAATTGTTGCTCGTGCGCGAGCTTGATCCGCAAGGCGTATTCGGACAACAGGCAGATCAGATCCTGATTCAAAACTTCCGCTGATCGTGCGACGCACTCGTGTCCTGAGCACATTCGCGGAGGTTATGCTGAGCGGAGCGAAGTGCTCACCGTTCGTGCCGCCGCAACGGCGGCTCGCGTGATTTTCTAAGCAATTCACGCGAGACGGCAGTGTGAACTCCGCGAAGGATCCAAAGTGCATCGCACGTGCTAAATCTGATAGAATTTCTTCGTGACCCGCTCCGCTGTTTTGTTTTTCGTCGCGCTCTCGGCCAGCCTCGCCTGCCAGGCCGTCGGGCCGTCCAAGCCCGAGCCGACCGCCCCCGCCTCGGGGAGCATTCTCTTTGCAGACGACTTCTCGAGCAGAGCCGCGGGCTGGGATCGCCTGCAGACGGCCGAGGGCGTGATGGATTATGACGCCGGCGGCTATCGCATGCTGGTCAACGCGCTGCAGACGAACTTCTGGTCCACACCGCACAAGTCCTTCACGGACGTGCGCATCGAAGTGGACGCCGGCAAGCTGGGCGGGCCGGAAGAGAATCGCGTCGGCCTGATCTGCCGCTACAGCGCATCCGACTACTACTTCTTTATGATCACGCATGATGGATATTACGGCATTGGCATTTTCAGCGGCGGGCAGGCAGTCCTGCTCGGACAATCCGAGATGCAATTTAACGCCGCCATCCACACGGGCGTGAACATCAACCACCTGCGCGCCGACTGCGCCGCCGATCAACTGACCTTCTATGTCAATGGGCAGCAGCTCGCTTCGGCGCAGGACGCGATGCTCAAGGAAGGGGACATCGGTTTGCTGACCGGCACCTTCGGCGAGCCCGGTGTGGACATGATCTTCGATAATTTCGTGGTGCTGGAGCCTTAGCGCATGTCCGCCGCCGAGAACGAGAACAACCGGCAGGTGCTCGACTACCTTCGAAAACGGGGAAAAACGGAGATACCGGATGCTGCTCCAGACAGCGTGCGTGATCCATATCATCAACTGGGCAGTCATCCGGAAATTGTCGAGCGCGTTTGGGTTCAGATCGGCTCGCAGCTCCCGGTCGATTGCAGGCGCCTTATTTTTGGAACACCCGCGTTGGCCCAGCCGGCCTCCAAGGTGATCTTCGCATTCTGTCTTGGCATGACATATTGTTTGCGCCTGACGCGGCCGCTCCTGGAAGAAGCCTTGAAGTTGGACTTGAAAACTTCCACCATCTGGTCCGGCGGTGGGACGACGGATGCAGCAAAAATATTTGGACCCGACTGGGTATTCGGGGCCTGGAAACCGCAGGAACTACAATGGTGCCGCCAGGTCTATGCGGCTTTTGACACTCCCGGTAACAAACCATGAGGGTCTATCTCGATACCGTCGGCTGCCGGCTCAACCAGGCCGAGATCGAGGTCATGGCGCGTCAATTTCGCGCCGATGGGCATGTGATGGCCGCTTCCGCCGCGTCAGCGGACCTGGCGGTGATCAACACGTGTGCGGTGACGAACGACGCTGCGTCGGAGTCGCGGCGCAGGATCCGTCACATGGCTCGTGCGGGAGTGGAGGAAATTGTCGTGACCGGTTGCTGGGCTACCCTGCAGCCGCAAGCGGCAGCCGCGCTCCCGGGCGTGACGCGCGTCGTCGCGAACGACCGGAAGGAAGACCTGGCCGGGTCCACCTTCGCTCGGCGGTCCGCGCCCCCGTCGGAATTTGAACTCGAGCCATTGGCGCGTCAGCCGCTGCCCGGCCTGCACCATCGGACGCGCGCCTTCATTAAAATACAGGACGGTTGTAACAATCACTGCACCTTCTGCGTCACGACGATCGCGCGCGGCGAGGCGCGCAGCCGGACGCAGTTGGAGGTGCTGGCGGATATTCGCTTCGCGCTGGCCGGCGGCGCCAGGGAGATCGTGTTGACCGGCGTGCATCTCGGTTCGTGGGGCCTCGATCTCGGTTCGAACCTGCGCCGGCTCGTGGCTGCCGTCCTGCTCGAGACGGATGTGCCGCGGCTGCGGCTGTCGTCCCTCGAACCTTGGGACCTGGACGCGGAATTCTTCGCCCTGTGGGAGGACCCGCGCCTGATGCCGCACCTGCATCTGCCGCTGCAAAGCGGCTGCGCGGCGACGCTCAAACGCATGAGGCGTCAGACCACACCGGCTTCGTTCCGCGCGTTGGTGTCTGCTGCGCGGCGGGTGATGCCCGAGGCGGCCATAACCACCGATATCATCGCCGGTTTTCCCGGCGAAACACAGGCGGAATTTGCTGAGTCACTAAATTTCGTGCGCGAGATGGGCTTCGCCGGTGGGCACGTCTTCACATATTCCCAGCGGCCGGGGACCGGCGCGGCGCGCATGCGCGGGCAGATCCGGCCCGAGCTCCGGAAGGAACGAAACCACGTTTTGCATCAGACCCTGGAGGCCTCGGCCGAATCGTATCGGAAGAGGTTTGTCGGCCGCAGGTTGTCGGTGCTGTGGGAGTCAACCTCCGAACTGGGAGACTCCGGCTGGCAGATGCAGGGATTGAGCGGCAATTATCTGCGCGTCAGCGCGCCGGCCCCGTCGCCGCGTTGGAATGAGATCGATGAGGTGGAATTGATCGAGAGCGGCCCGGCAGGGATGCAAGGCGTCTTGTGCCCGGAGCCGGCTGAAGCGCGCGGATTTGGGAGCGAAGGGTGACGGCCAAACTGATCGACGGAAAGATGATCGCGCAGAAGGTGCGCGACGAGGTCGCGGCCGAGGTCGCGCGCCGGACCGCGCAGGGAAAGCCCAAGCCGACCCTCGCCACGGTGCTGGTGGGGGACCGCGTCGATTCGGCTGCTTATGTTGCGGCCAAACAGAAAGCCTCCGCGGAGCTCGGCATGGGATCAGTCAGCCACCAGTTGTCCGCAGATATCGGCCAGGCTGAACTTGAAAAACTGATCAAGGAGCTGAATGACGATCGGCGGATCAACGGCATTCTGGTGCAGCTGCCGCTGCCGTCGCACCTGGACGAGGAGCGCGTGCTGCAGCTCGTCAGTATCGAGAAGGATGTGGATGGTTTTTCGCCGATCAACATCGGCCGCCTGGCGCAAAAAGGACGTGAACCGCTGTTTGTGCCATGCACGCCGTATGGTTGCATTTACCTGCTGGAGCAATCCGGCGTTCAGATCGAAGGCGCCAACGCGGTGGTGCTGGGCCGCTCGAATATCGTCGGTATGCCGGCCGCGCTGCTGCTGATCGGCAAAAACGCAACCGTCACGGTCTGCCATTCGCGCACCAGGGACATTCCTGGGGCGGTGCGCCAGGCGGACATCCTGATCGCGGCTATCGGGAAGATGGAGTACGTGCGCGGCGAATGGATCAAGCCCGGCGCGGCGGTGATCGATGTGGGCATCAACTCCAAGCCGGACGCGACCAGAAAAAGCGGGCAGCGTTTGGTCGGCGACGTGAATTTCGAAGAGGCGAAGGAAGTTGCGGGTTGGATAACGCCGGTGCCCGGAGGGGTTGGCCCAATGACCATCGCCATGCTGATGAAAAATACGCTGCGGGCGGCGGAATTGCAAGACAATTAGGCGAATGCAGAATGCAGAATGATGAATTATGAGTTAGAAAGGGGAATTGTCGAAGAAAGGTGGGAGGAGCAGAACGCAGATTACTCGTAGCGGAATCGCTTCACGCCCACGAAGAAAAACACGGCAGCGAAGCCGAGCAG
>DASXQN010000312.1:0-3221 GCA_036507155.1 Anaerolineales bacterium | reverse complement strand
CTCGTAACGATCTCAACCTGGTTCGCCTACCTCAGTCTGCACATTGTGATCCTGCTGGCGCTCTTGTGGGGCCAGTGGCACTGGATGATGCAGGTCTACGGATTTGTGCGCATCTACGACGCCAAGGGCGTTGGGGGACCGGCTGCCAGGACGCCGGCGTGGCTGGATCAGATGATCTGCCTGCTGTGGTTTGGGATGTGCGTGTTCGTTTTGAACAACGACCTGCCGTCGTATGTCACGAGTTTCTATGAGAGCGGCGGGCCACCAGTGTCGGCCCAGACCTTTGCGTGGTTCGCACGGGGATGGCTCGCGCTGACCGTTGCAATGACACTGTTTTATGTGACCCACACATTGCAGGCCATCCGCGACGGACGATGGCCGAACCCGCTGAAGTTCGTATTCATCGCCGTGACGTTTGTTTATCTGAAGTACACCGCCTCCGTTGTCGAGCGCCCGTTGATGGGGCTCGTGATGTTCGAGTCGTGGCACGATATTCAGTATTTGGCGATTGTCTGGATGTTCAACGTGAACCGGGCGCGGAAGAGTCCGGAGGCGGGGCCCTTCATCCGGTTTCTATTTCGTCCGCGGGCCATCCTGGTTTTGGCGTATGTAGGCTTGTGCCTGGCCTTCGGATCGCTGACTCATGCGTGGAGCTTGTTTGAAGACAAGACCGTAGTCCGTATCGCCATCTCCCTGGTCTCGGCGACGGGCCTGCTGCACTACTACCTCGATGGCTTTATTTGGAAAATCCGCGAGACGGAAACACGCCAGGCATTGGGCGTCCGGCCTGCAAGCGACGCCGGCGAACCTCGACGCGCCAGCACCGAGCCGTCCGCGTTTTCAGCACCGGGCCTGATTCCGGCTTGGAGCCGCCACGCCCTCCTTTGGCTGCTGTTCGTGATTCCGGCCGCTCTCCTCTTCATGAGGGAATCAAAAGGCAATGTCTTGAGACCGCTGCAGATCTATGAAAATGTGCTCGCGGCGTTTCCCGATTCCGCCAATGGCCATTATCAACTCGGCAGAGAACTGCAGGATGCCGGGCGGCTGCGCGAGGCCAGGGTCCATTTCGAACGGGCCTTGTCCATCGCGCCGGACTTACTTCCGGCACATATCTTCATGGGCGTGGTGCTGGGTGATCAAAAGGATCTTGCTGGAGCCAGGGCCCATTTTGAGCAAGCCCTGCGGATCGACCCGAAGAATGCTGAAGTCCACAACGATCTGGGCATCATCCTTGACGAACAAGGCGACCCCGCGAGCGCAAGGATCCATCTCGAGCTTGCCGTGGCCATTGAACCCCAGTATGCGCTGGCGCAGAACAATCTCGGAATGGTGCTCGCTAAACTCGGAGATCTTGCGCAGGCGCGTATCCATCACGAGCGCGCCGTCGCCATCGAGCCTGACTTTGCCGATGCCCATTATCAGCTCGGCGTGACGATGGCCAAACAGGGTGATCTGACTGGAGCAGCAGACCATCTGGAGCGGGCACTTCGCCTTGACCCGGATCAGCACCTGGCCCACAACAGTTTGGGCGAAGTCCTGAAGAGCCAGGGCAAGTTGCCGGAGGCCAAAGCGCAATTCGAACAGGCGTTGCGGATCAGACCCCATGACGCCACCGCGCAACAAAATTTGGCGACGACGGAAGCGGCTTTGCAGAATCGCGCCCGTTGAATTCGTCTGCTGTAGGGGCGGTCTGTGACCGCCCGTACTTTCTTGATTCCAGGAAAATCGGGCGCTACAGAGCGCCCCTACAGTTGCGTCTCGTCAATCTATTCAACAAAATCGCGAGAAATACCTACCCATTTGGCTGATGCGCAGCGAACGCAGTTTCGCGCACTCTAGCCACAGGAGAGAGTCAAATGGGGAACATGTGGCAGCAGTTTTCAAAGGAAATTTCCGAGGCGGTTGACCTGGCCGGTAAGTCGATTGTTGCGATCGACGGGCGGTCTGGCCACACGTCCAGCGGGATCGTCTGGCGTGCCGACTCCGTCCTTACGGCGGCCCACGCTATCCGGCATGACGCCAATATTGGAGTAATCCTTGGACCGGGGCGGTCCCTTCAAGCGCAGTTGGCTGGCAGAGATCGCGGCGCCGACATCGCATTGCTCAAACTCGATCGCGAAATTGAAGCGAGACCCGTGCAATTTGGAAGTACCTCGTCCCTTGCGGTCGGGGAACTCACGGTTGCCGTTGCGCGGACGCGACGGGGCAATATCGTGGCAAGTGGCGGAATCATCGGTGGTCTCATGGGCGAATGGCAAGCCGGCCGGACGCGGATCGACCAATTTATCCGTCCGGACTTGAACCTGTATCCGGGCTTCTCCGGTGGTGCACTGGTCGGTGGCGATGGCAGCGTGCTGGGATTGAACACGAGCGGGTTACTCCGCGGAAAACCCATCACGATACCTTCATCGACCTTGACGCGCGTCGCTGAAGAGATCGCGGCGAAGGGTCACGTCACGCGGCCCTATCTCGGACTGGTCATGCAGCCGGTTCAGCTTCCCGAATCGCTTCAGACGAAAGCGGGAGTGAATCGAGCGGCAGGCTTGTTGATAATGCACGTGGAACCGGGAGGACCCGCGGATCTGGCGGGCGCGCTCCTTGGCGACATCATTCTGGATTTGGATGGACGTGCCTTCGATGACCTGGAAGACGTTCATGAGGCCCTCAGCCACAAGGCCGCCGGAAATGAAGTTCAGGCAATGATGATTCGTGGCGGACAGAAAATTGAATTAACGATTCGAATCGGCGAACGTCCGTTACGCTAGTGTCGTGGTGGATCTCTGGATCATGACGCCGGCGCAGGCAAGGCGGGATTGGCTTCTGCGCGCAGTAGGCGAAGACCACACCATCCGTGTCGCCGGCACGGCGCCGACTTTTCCGTTTTTGCGCTCGCTGATGTCGGAAACGCCGGCGGACCTTGCAGTCGTGGATTTTCAATCGCAGCCCGACTCCGCGATCGCTCGGGACTGGTTGTTCGAGTTGATGGCTCTCGTCCCGATTGTGCTATTGGATTCCGATTTCGACGGAGCCACATTCAAGCGCATCTTGCGCGCCAAGGCCGGAGGAATGCTGAAAGCGGATGCGTCGCCCGAGCAGATCATTCACGCCATCCAGTCCGTCGCGTCCGGGTTGATGATCTTCGACAGCGCTCTCATGCCTCAACACCAAGAAGATGATCTCTCGGCTGAACCGCTGACTCACCGCGAAACCGAGGTCCTTCA
>DASXQN010000311.1:0-2423 GCA_036507155.1 Anaerolineales bacterium | reverse complement strand
CAACATCCTGGTGAACGCGGTCGCGGTGGGAAAGATCAAGAGCATGCAGCAGGTGCGGCGCGCGAAGCGCGAAGGCCTGAGCATCGAGGACCATTATGCCGGGACCGGCAAGACTGTCCCGCTCGGGCGCATGGGCGAGGCGGAGGAGGTCGCGAATGTGATCGCGTTCCTCGCCTCCGACGCCGCGAGCTACGTGACCGGGTGCTGCATCAACGTCGACGGAGGATTATCCGGCGTTCTCTGAACGCCGGATAATTCATGGACACCCGTACACCGCAGTCCCAAGTGCGATTTGTGGCTTGAGCTGTTTCGGGTGATGGGCCCCCGATTTAACGATTTCGTGAGTCTCGGGGCGCAGGGCTTCCACCGGGTCGCCTATACCGAGTGGGGAGACCCCCACAGCACGCATATCGTTGTATGCGTGCACGGCCTGACGCGCAACGGCCGGGACTTTGACTTTCTTGCCGCGCGGCTCGCCGATCGTTGCCGTGTCGTGTGCATGGACGTGGTCGGGCGCGGCGCGAGTGATTGGCTGGAGGACAAGGGCGATTACGGCTTCAGGCTCTACCAATCCGACGCTGCCGCGCTTATTTCGCGCCTGACAGCGCCGCCCCCCGAGACCAGGGTAAGCCGTTTTGTCCGGCGGTTCGTGAATCCCCGCGCGCTGCGTATCGACTGGATCGGCACGTCAATGGGCGGGCTGCTCGGTATGATGCTCGCGGCGCGACCAAACACGCCGCTCCGCAGGCTGGTACTGAATGACATAGGGCCGTTGATCCCCTGGGGGGCGCTGATGCGGCTCAAGAAGATTCACTCCGGGCTCGACGCACGGTTCCGGGATCTGGCACAGGTCGAGGCGCATCTGCGTGAGGCATGCGAGTCGTTCGGGCCGCTCGACGACGCGCAGTGGCGCCATGTTGCCCGTCACAGCGTCCGGCGCCTCGAAGACGGCGCCTATGCGTTCACCTACGATCCCGGGATCGCAGGCAATCTGCGAGGCGGCGCGAATGACGGCGTGGAGTTCGGGGGCGATTTTCTGTTCGGAGTCAATCTCTGGCCGGTGTGGGATGCGGTGACGTGCCCGACGCTGGTGCTTCGCGGCGGTGAGTCCGATCTTCTGCTGAAGTCCACAGCGGCGGAGATGACGCAGCGCGGTCCGAAGGCGAAGGTGGTCGAATTTCCCGGCATCGGCCATGCGCCGTGGCTGATGACCGACGAGCAGGTTCGCGTGGTGCGCGAGTTCCTGCTCGAGTAGGAACCCGTGCTCATGCTTTAAGGTGCTGGGCGAAGAATGCCAGCATCTCGCTCCAGGTGCCGCTCGCCGGGCGCTCCCGGTAGCGCGCGGCGTCGAGGAAGTTCTGAAAGGCATGCCCGGCGCCGTTGTAGCTGTGAAACTCGTGCGGCTTGCCGAGCCGCGCCAGCTCCGCGGCAATCTTCTTCACGTCCTCCGGGCTCGGGTTGGTGTCCTCGATGCCGAAGAACCCGATCATCGGGCAGTTGATGTCCTTCGTCCGATCGTAGGGTGAGGGGAGGCTGCCCCACTGCTTGAGGATGTTGCCGCCGTAGAACACGGTGCACGCCTTGATCTCCTTGTTCGCTGCCGCCATCAGGTAGGAAACGCGTCCGCCCATGCAGAAGCCCACGATGCCAACGGGCCCGACGGCGGGATCCTTGAGGCCCTTCATGTGCGCGAGCGTCGCGTTCATGTCGGCGATGATCTCGTCGTCTTTCAGCATGCCGACGCGCGTCTGGCCTTCCTTGAGTTCGGCCGGCTGCCGGTGGAAGAGCTCAGGCGCGGCGGCGACATAGCCCTGCCGGAACAGGCGATTCACCACGTCCTGGATGAAACCGTCCACCCCCGGGCCGTGCTGCGCCACCAGCAGCCCCGCGCGCCGCGGCTCGCCCTCCGGCACGCCGATGTACACGCGCATGCTCTTGCCGCCGACAGCAACCGAATCCCAACGAACCGGCATGTTTCCCTCCTGTTATCGTGAATTCTGAATCGATAATGGTGCGTCGAACTCCTCGCCCCGAGATACTTTCCCGCGAGGCCCGGAGGGAAACATAATCTTCCCTCAATATGGGAGCACACCCCAATACCAAGCCGACGATACCTGTCCTGAGCTAGCCGAAGGGAACGCCGATCAACGCCGATGAAAATCAGATCAACTAAAAGGCTCCCGACCCCTTTTCTCCGTCCTTTTCGCTCGTAGGCGATTGCGGATCAGTCGCCAGAGGCGGTGGCTCGCTCGGATCGGCTTTTCGTTTCCGCTTCTCTTCCTTTCTCCGCTGTTTAGCGAGGTCTCGCTGGCGCTTTGCAAACGCATAGTTTGGTTTTACCAATTGGCTACCCTTTCAATAGGAGTGAAGGACCATAAACAGGGTCAGTGTAACTCTATCTGTGGCCGATAGATTTGAACAGT
>DASXQN010000310.1:0-5999 GCA_036507155.1 Anaerolineales bacterium | reverse complement strand
CTGCATGGAGCCTCCATCGTTCTCAGATGTCATTGCGAGCGACCGTAGGGAGCGTGGCAATCTCCAGGTGACAGAACGAGAGAGATTGTTTCGTCGCTCGGTCTCGATACGGCCTCAAAAAGCATTCGGCCTACTCGACCAGCGGCTCCTCGCAATGACGATTAAATTGGTTGAATGTGCCACTCGTCGGGAAACTCCCGATAGGTCAATTCAAAGGCCTGACCATCGACCGTCTTCACGCGGAAACCCTTCTCGCCCGGCCCGCGCCAGCCCGCCAGGATCTCGGCGATCTCCAACCGCCGCCCCTGCCAGGTCAGAGCCAGCGGGCGTTCGGCATATTCGCTATCGGAGCGGCATTCGACGGTATCCATATTGTACTGTTTCTCGCTTCAATCTCACACTTGAGTCTGTTCAGGCGCGGCAATGACGGAGCTGTCGTCGCCGACGTTCAGTTTCAGCGCCTGCCCGTCGCCCCGGCCCCGGACTTTGGCCCGCGCCCCGATCAAGGAGCGGGTCAGCGCCGCGTCCGTGATCTCGGCATTCGCCTCGATAATGCTTTCCGCGATCCGGCTGTTGCGTATCTTGCAACCGGCCCCGATGGATGCATAAGGGCCGATGGTTGAGTCGGAAATCTCAGCGCTGTCGGCAATAGCCACAGGCTCCACGATCTCAACGTTTGAACGTTTGAACGTTGTAACGTTCGAACCGCGCTTATCCAGCAAGATTCGGTTGGTATCCAGGGTCGCCTCGATCGTGCCCGTGTCCAGCCACGTGCTGATCTGCTGGGTGCGCACGCGTGCGCCGGCCCCGATCATGATCGAGATGGCGTCGGTCAGGAAATACTCATTCTTCAAGCTCACGCCGCGCTGCATTTGCGTCTCGATCGCCTGCAGCAGCGCTTCGGCTTTACTCAAATAATAACAGCCCACGACAGCCAGATTGTTCTCCATGCTTTGCGGCTTCTCGATGAGGCGCCTCACCCAGCCTTGCGGATCCAGTTCCGCCACACCGAAGCGCCGCGGGTCGGGGACGGGCATCACCCAGGCCACACCGTCCGTCTGCTCGGCCGCCAGGAATGAGAAATCGGTCTCGATCAGCGTATCGGAGAAACACATGATCATTGGCCCGTGCATGTGCTCGCGCGCCAGCCACAGCGCATGAGACTGTCCCTTCATCTCGGATTGCACAACGTAATGTGCCTTGAGCGCAGGGTAGTGGTCTTCAATGAACGGCGGGATCTGCATCTCGCCCAGGTAAGGCCCGACGATGAAGATGAATTCCGTGTGGGCGGGATCCGGCAGGCTGTCGAACATCTGGAGCAGGTGTTCGAGCGTACTCTTGCCGGCCACGCTGACGAGCGGCTTGGGTTTGCTCCACGTGTGCGGACGCATGCGCGTCCCCCAGCCGCCCATCGGGATGAATACTTTCAGGGTATCGGTCACGGTTTGTTTCACATTTGCGTTTCCAAGGGTATTTTACCAACATAAGAGACCATGGACGATGGACGATTGACCATAACTGGTCACATTGTCCATCGCCCATGGTCCGCCGTCCATGGTCCATCGTCTACTTACGAATGCCCCAGGATCGGATGCGGCTGGTAGGGCTCCTCCAGCCGTTTGACCTCCTCGTCGGTCAACTTGAGGTCCAGCGCGGCGATGGCCTGTTCCAAATGGTCCATTTTGGTCGCGCCGATGATCGGAGCCGTGATGTGTGGTTTGTTCAGCAGCCAGGCCAGCGCAATTTGCGAGGCCGTCACACCGCGCGGCTTGGCGATCTCCCAGGCGCGGTCGGCCACCACGAAATCCTCTTCGCGGAAATACAGTCCGTTGGCGAACGGGTCGTTCTTCGCACGCACCGTCCCGCCGCCTCCGCCGCGCTCGCGATTTGCCGCAAAGAATCCGCGCGCCATCGGGCTCCACGGGATCAGGCCCAGGCCCTGGTCGAGGCACAGCGGGATCATCTCGCGCTCTTCCTCGCGGTAGACCAGGTTGTAGTGATCCTGCATGGAGACGAAGCGCGCCCAACCGCGCAGTTCCGAGATATGCAGCGCCTTGGCCAGCTGCCAGGCGAACATCGACGAGGCGCCGATGTAGCGCGCCTTGCCGCTCCGCACAACGTCGTTCAGGGCCTGCATCGTCTCTTCGATGGGTGTCTCGTAATCCCAGCGGTGGGTCTGATACAGGTCGACGTGATCTACTTGCAGCCGGCGCAAGGAGGCGTCGATCGAGTCGAAGATATGTTTGCGCGACAAACCGCCTTCGTTGGGGCCATCGCCCATCGGGTTGAAGACCTTGGTGGCGATGACCACGTCCTCGCGCCGGGCGCCCAGTTTCTTGAGCACGCTGCCGGTGATCCTTTCGCTCTCGCCCAGCGAATACACGTCGGCGGTATCGAAGAAGTTGATGCCCGCCTCGAGCGCGCGCTTGACGAAGGGCAGCGCTTCCTTTTCGTCAAGCACCCACTCACGCCATTTTTTGTCGCCATAGCTCATCATGCCGAGGCACAGCCGCGAGACTTTGAGTCCGGTCTTGCCGAGATTTACGTATTGCATGGATACCTCCAAAACTTTAACGCAAAGGCGCAGAGACGCAACGCAGCTTATTGAGTCTTAGCGTCTTTGCGGCTTCGCGTTAAGCCTTCGTGCTACCTGTAAATCAAGAACCCCAATACCGCCGCCGCGATGATCAGATAGACGGGGTTGACCTCCGTCATCGTCAACAACAAAAACGCGGCCAGCATGATCAGGACTTTGTCCGCGTTGTGCAGCAGCCCGGCCGCCCAGCCCGACCCACTGACGTTGAACACCGAATACGCGGTGATGTAGGCAGTCCACAGCAGCAGGCCCACCACGATGGGACGCACGGCCTTGAGCATGGCCGCCACCGCGGGACTATCTTTTATGCTGAAGAAATACACCACCATGATCAGCATGAGGATGGTCGTGGGCAGCACGGTCCCGGTCACGCCCGCGATCGCACCGGGCAGGCCGGCCAGTTTGTAACCGATAAAGGCGGAGACCTGCGGAGCGATCGGGCCCGGCAGCGCGTTGCCGAGCGCCAGCGCGTCGGCAAATTCCTGCGGCGTCACCCAGCCCGCGGCCACGGTTTCGCGCTGCATCAGCCCCATGGACGCGGGTCCGCCGCCCCACGAGAACAGGGCCACGCGTGTGAACAGGACGAAAAGATCCCAGATGAGACGCATATTCATGGCCGTCACCACTCTCCGTATTGCGGCGCTTCGACGCCGGCCCGCACTTCGTCCAGGCGCTGGCGGTGGCCGGGCCACAAGTCTTCGGGCAGCGCATCCAGCGGAAAGAAGCGAACTTCGGCGATCTCGTTATCGTGCAGTCCGCTCATTGTGAAGTCCCGCGAAACGAACACGATGTTGTGGTCCGTCTTCCATTCCCTGAAGTTGCTGTAGGCGCCGAGAAGGCGGACCTCGCCGAGCTCGGCTCCCGCTTCCTCCTGGACCTCGCGGCGGGCTGCCGCTTCGAGGGTCTCGCCGCGCTTCAAGCCGCCTCCCGGCAGATACCAGCCCGGCATGTACGTCTGACGCACAAGCAAGACCTGGTTATCCTTGATCAGCAGCACGCGCACGCCGGTGCGGATCGGGCGGAAGAGGAACAGGTAGACGCGATAGGCATGATAGATGAAATGGAGCAGCATTAGATTTAGGCTCCCTTCGCCGTCCTCGGCGAAGGATCAAAAATCATTTGTCTGGTAACGCCGCCGGGGACGGCGGCTTGAGCAATAATTACTTAATAACGGTCAAGTTGGCGAGCGAGGCGGCCAGCCGCTTGATACCCACGGACTCGAAGACCACGTCCACGATCTCGTCCTCGTCCTGGATCTTGCTGTCGAGGATGATGCCTTCGCCCCAAGTCGTATGCCGGACGCGCGTCCCGGCGCGGAATTTGGCCTCCATAACGGAAGCAGCCCGGGGTCGGGAGGGGGCTGCTCCTTCCGGTCCGGTCGGGATGTGCCACCTTGTCTCCGCGGGCGCACCGCGCAGCGCGCGTCCCGAGCGCGTCTTGCCGGCGAGCAGTTCGGCGGGGATATCGTCCAGAAAGCGCGAGGGAAAGGTTTCTTCGGCCATGCCGCGCCCGCCGCGCTGCATCGAGCGCAGCATGTACAGGCGGTCTTTGGCGCGCGTGATGCCGACGTACAGGAGGCGCCGCTCTTCCTCCATGGCTTCGGGTTCGTCGAACGAACGGCTGTGCGGCAGGATGCCGTCGTCCAGGCCCGTCAGAAAGACCGCGCCGAACTCGAGACCCTTGGCCGCGTGCAGGGTGAGCAGTGTGGGTGCGTTGACGCCTTCGGCGATCGTGTCCTGGTCCGCCACCAATGCCACGTTCTCGAGGAACTCCTCCAGGCTGCGCGTGGAAAACTCGAGCGCCAGCCGCCGCAGTTCCTGCACGTTTTCCCAGCGCTCCGCGCCCTCCTCGGATTGATCGTCAATGAAGGCCTTGTAATTCAAGTCGGTCATGATGCGGTCGAAGAGTTCAGCGGTCGTGAGCGTCGGCGCCGCGGCGCGCCAGCCGGCCAGTGCCGCGCCGAAATCTGCGAGCGGGAGCGCGGCGCGGCCGGTGAACGATTTCCAGTACGGCGATTCAGAGCCGCGCGCCAGGTCCAGCAGGACCATGCCCGCGGACAGATTCGCCGCCCGGGCCACCGTGTGCAGTGTGGTCAGCGTCTTGTCGCCGATGCCGCGCGGCGGGACGTTCAGCACGCGATCGAGGCTGGCCTCGTCGGCGGGATTGTGGACCAGCCGCAGAAAAGAAATGACGTCCTTGACCTCGCGGCGTCCGTAAAACCGCTGCGCGCCCACCAGGCGATAAGGGAGGCGCGCCTGCAGGAAGGCCTCCTCGATCAGGCGGGATTGCGCGTTGGTACGGTACATCACGGCGCAGTCGCCGGGTTCGAACTGGCGCGAGGCCACCAGCTGCACGATGCTGTCCACCACGAAGCCGGCCTCGGCGTAATCGTCGGGCGCTTCATAGAAGAAGATCTTCTCGCCGGCGCCGCGCTCGGTGAAGAGACGTTTCGGCCGCCGGTTGTGGGCGCGGTTGATCACGCCCATGGCCGCGTCCAGGATCGTCTGCCGCGAGCGGTAGTTCTGTTCGAGCAGGATCACCTGCGCGTCGGGGTAGTCCTGTTCGAAGCGCTGGATGTTGCGCCAGTCGGCGCCGCGCCAGCGGTAGATCGACTGGTCCGGATCGCCCACGCAGAAGATGTTGTGGTGCGCCGAGGCCAGATGCTTGACGAGTGTGTACTGCGCGATATTGGTGTCCTGGAATTCGTCCACCAGCACGTGGCGGAAGCGCTGCGCGTATTTTTCGCGGACGCTGGGCGCATCCTCGAGCAGGCGCGCGGCGTACAGCAGCAAGTCGTCGAAATCCACCGCGTTGCTGGCGATCAGCCGCTTCTGATATTCGGCATACACGCGCTTGACGATCTCGTCCCGGTAGGTGTTGATCGGGAAATCATCTGCGCCGATCAATTCATTCTTGGCCCGCGAGATGGCGGCGTGCACACTGGCCGGCCGGTACAGCTTGTCGTTCAGGTTGAACTCGCGAATGATTCCCTTGACGATGCGTTCCTGGTCGTCGGAATCGAAGATGACGAAGTTGGACTCGATCGGCAGGTGTTCGGCCTCGCGGCGCAGCAGGCGCGCGCAGATCGAGTGGAACGTGCCGTGCATCATGCCCTCAGTGGCCTGGGCGCCGAGCAGGGCCTGGACGCGGTGATCCATCTCGCGCGCGGCCTTGTTGGTGAAGGTCACCGCCAGGATCTGCCAGGGACGCACACCTTCCACGGCGATCAAGTACGCCACCCGCTGGGTCAGGACGCGTGTCTTTCCGGAGCCGGGGCCGGCGACCACCAGTACGGGTCCGTTCCCGGCCGTGACAGCCAGCTTCTGTTGAGGATTGAGCTTGTCGAGGAAGTCCATGTTGATAAGGGTGTAGAGGATTAGAGAATAGGTATTAGGGAGGAGAG
>DASXQN010000309.1:0-3318 GCA_036507155.1 Anaerolineales bacterium | reverse complement strand
GCCATCGTCAAGGCCGTCACGCACTATCAGGATGCCTCCATCCTGGCCGAGGTCAGCAAGAACCTGGGCGAACCCATGGTGGGACGCAACGTCTCGCAGATGCCCGAAGGCGAAAAGATCGCGCAGCGCGGCTGGTAACCGGATCACGGACGATAGACCATAGACCATCGTCAATCGTCTGTGGTCCATGGTCCGCAGTCCAAACATGAAAATCGGAGTATTAGCCCTGCAGGGCGATTTTGCCGAACACATTGTCATGCTCGAGCGCCTCGGGGTGGATGCTGTCGAAGTACGCCTGCCTGAACAGTTGAAAGGCTTGGACGGCTTGATCATCCCCGGCGGTGAATCGACCACCATGGGCAAGCTGGCCACGGATTATGGCCTGGTGGAACCGCTGCGCACATTCGGCCAGGAGCATGCCATCTGGGGCACGTGCGCCGGCGCGATCTTTCTCTCGAAGGACGTCAGCCGGGATCAGCCTCTGCTGGGCTTGATGGACATCAAGATCGCGCGCAACGCCTTCGGCCGCCAGGTGGATTCGTTCGAGGCCGACCTGGACGTCCCCGAGTTGAAAAAAGCCACCGGTTCGAAGAACTCCTATCACGCGTTTTTCATCCGCGCGCCGATCATCGAGTCCGTGCAAAACGACGCGCGCGTGCTCGCCTCGCTGCCGGACGGCAGGATCGTCGCCGCGCAACAGGCCCATTTCCTGGCCACCTCCTTTCATCCCGAACTGACCCAGGATACGCGTTTCCACGAATACTTTCTTTCCCTGGTTGATTAACAAATGTCATTGCGAGGAGACGCCGCAGGCGGTGACGTGGCAATCTCAGCGTCGGAAGTGGGTTGAGATTGCCACGTCGGGCTTCGCCCTCCTCGCAATGACATAGAAACCTTATGCCCATCCGCCCTCTTGACCTGCGCGACCTGCCCGTGCTCGGCCGCTACCGCAACGACGCCATCACCCTGGACAGCGGGCGCGCGTTGACGCGCGGGCATCCGCTCAGCGCGGCAGGTTTCCTGTCCTATTTCAATCCGGCCCGGCATATCTATGGAGCCCAGGCCAGTGAGAACGGCGAGGCCCTGTTGGGCGGCATCATCCACACGCGCGGCGAGACCTTTGCCAAGTTGTTGTACCTCGCGCCGGCCTCGCGCCTGCCGCACCCCGACCTGCCTCTTCTGATCGAACATCTCGCGGCCGAAGCGGGTTCATGGGGCGCGTTCCACGTCATGGCGGAAGCCGACGAGAGCAGCCCCGCGTTTCCTGCCTTGCGCACTGCCGGCTTTTCGGTGTACGTCTGGCAGCGCATGTGGGAGGTCTCCTCGGTCGAAGCCGCCGGGAAGTCAACCCGCCCGGAGTGGCGGCGCCTGCGCTCCGAGGATCTTTCCGCCGTACAGAGTCTGTATCATCAGATCGTGCCCCCGCTGCTGCAGCCCGTCGAGCCGCTGCTCGCGAACCCGCGCGGATTCATTTCAACGGATGGCATGAAATGCTACGCAGGCTTGAACTCGGGCCGCGCGGGAATCTTGTTGACGCCGCTCATCCATCCGGAGGAAACGCATGTTGGCGCGAAACTCGCCGCGCTGCTTCGTCATCTGCCGAGCCGCGGTGACCGGCCCGCCTATATCTGCGTGCGCTCGTATCAGGCCTGGCTCGAGCCTGTGCTGGCGGACTTGGGTGCACGCGCCGGTGACCGGCAGGCGGTGATGGTCAAGCACCTGGCGCGCCTGATCAAGGAGGAGCAATCCGTGCGCGCCGCGCAGCCGGCCGGCGTGACCGTGCAGCCGTCGCGGGTCAGCCGCATGCAAGGCAAGAAGTAAACGAAGATGGAGCAAAAGCTGGGAGGAACTGTGGCAGATGCACCTCAGGATGGTCAGGTCTTTCATCAAACCGCGGGCGTGGCGATCGTATTTGGCCTCTTCGCAGCCGGGCTGGCGCTGGCGGCATTGGTCGCCCTGACCGGCGGCGGCATGCTTTCACTGATGTTCGTGCTGATCTTTGGCGCGGGTTTTGTCGTGATGGCGGCGCGTACGTCGAGAAGCTTGACGTTCGACGGACCGGCCATGACCATCGCATACTACGGCTGGAAGAAGACGATCCGCGCCGGCGCTGTAACCCAAATGTACATTAAGGAAAGATTGATGCGCGGCGTGCGCCTGCATTTTGTGCATCTGAAGCTCAAAGACGGCAGCGACCTCGTGCTTAACAACTACAAGGAAGGCTACCCGGCCCTCAAGAATGCGGTTGAGAATTGGATGACGAAATACAAGCCGGCAGCCTGATCTACGACAATTGAGGGCGAGCCGCAAATTTGCCGAGTTCTTCGAGCTGGCCGAACAAGATGAAGACCGAAGAATTGTCAGTATAATAAGTGTGATTTTCCACTTCAAGACTTGACACTTGACACTTGACACTTGACACTTGACACCCAACCCATGACCCAACTCAAGATCACAGACGACCTGGAAGCCCTGCTCAGCGTCCTGCCCGCCGACATTCATCAAGCGGTCGAAAAGGCGGACGACAGCGATAACCTGCTTGAGATCATCCTGGACCTCGGCCGCGTGCCCACTGCCCGCTTCGTCGAGCGCGAGATCACCTTGAGGCAGAGCGAGATCACGCGCGCCGAGATCGATTACGTCGACGAGCGCACCGGCGAGTTCGACACCGACAACCGCGCCGGCCTCGAGCGCACGCTGCACCGCATCTCAGCCATCCGCAACCGCCGCGGCCACATCGTCGGCCTGACGCTGCGCGTCGGCCGCGCGGTGTACGGCACCGTGGACATCATCCAGGACATTATCGAGACCGGCAAGTCCGTGTTGATCCTCGGCCGCCCGGGCATCGGCAAGACCACCCTGCTGCGGGAGTCCGCCCGCATTTTGGCGGAGAACAAACGCGTCGTGGTCGTGGACACCTCGAATGAGATCGGCGGCGACGGCGATGTGCCGCATCCGGCCGTCGGCAAGGCGCGGCGCATGCAGGTGCGCGAGCCGATGTTCCAGCATGAGGTCATGATCGAGGCAGTCGAGAACCACAACCCGGAAGTGATCGTCATCGACGAGATCGGCCGCGAGCTCGAAGCCGCCGCGGCGCGCACCATCGCCGAACGCGGCGTGCAGCTCGTCGGCACGGCGCACGGCAACTCGCTCGAGAACCTGCTGATGAACCCGACACTCTCGGATCTGATCGGCGGCATCCAGGCGGTGACGCTGTCGGACGAGGAGGCGAAGCGGCGGGGCACGCAGAAGACGGTCCTCGAGCGGAAGTCGCCCCCGACGTTCGACATCGTCATCGAGATCCTGGAGAAGGACAAG
>DASXQN010000308.1:0-5980 GCA_036507155.1 Anaerolineales bacterium | reverse complement strand
CGCCGACGTGCAGCACGTACTGCGCAAAGTATGGAAGCAGCGTGTTCGCCGAGGCAAAGAAGGTGGCGAAGAAGTCCAGCACCATGCTGGAGAGGATCAAGGGCTGACGCCGCATGAAACGCAGGCCGTCGCGGATGTCGGCCAGTCCCGCCTTGAGACCCTGCTGTGCCGCGGACATTTGCTGAGGCACGCTGCCCATGGCGATCAGGGCGGCGAGCACCGCCAGGTATGAAAGCGCATTGATGAAATAGGCGGAGGCTTGTCCCCAGTATCCGATCACGAGACCGCTCAAGGCCGGCCCCAGAATTGCGCCGCTATTGAACGCGATCGACTGCAGCGAGAATGCGCTGGAAAGATCCTGGCGCGGCACGAGATTGGGCACCAGGGACTGGCGGGCCGGCAGGTCGAATGCGATCGCGGCGGCGTGCAATGCGCTGAGCGCGTAAATGTGCCATAGTTGGATCGTGCCACGCACCGTCAGTACGCCGAGAGTCAAGGCAACCAGCATGGCGATGATCTGTGTCATCGCCAGCAGGCCGCGGCGGTTGTAGCGGTCCGCGGCCAATCCGCCGACCAGCGCAACGGCCAGGACGGCTGCGAAGCGCACGCCGCCGACGATACTGACCGCGATCGGGTCGCGGCTCAATTGGCTGATGTGCCAGAACAGCGCCCATTGCTGCATCAGGGAGCCCACTGTGGAGATGAGCAGGCCGCCCCACAACAATCTGAATGGTCGGTGCTTGAGAGCTGGCGGGAGCCGCATTTTGTTCTACTTGAAATCCTGGATCTGCTACAAAACAAAAGGCCGGAGCTGGATCTCGGCCTCGGTTCTTTCAGAAAATGCGATTCCAGGGCTATGTGCCCCAGTCGCGGAGATAAAGAAAATCGTATCCCACCGTGCGGTTGCTCAACTTGGCGATGGGCGGCTGCAGGCGTTTGAACTGGCTGCGCCGGATTCGGCCCATGACCGTGTTCACGAACTCCGCGTCGAATCCCTCCTCGATGCAATCCTGCAGACTGTAGCGCTGGTCCACTAACAGATACAGAAGTTTGTCGACCTCTTCGTAGGTAAAACCCAGCTCATCCTCGTCGGTCTGATCCTTCCAGAGGTCGGCGGACGGCGCTTTGTCGATGATCGGCGCCGGGATGTTCATCGCTCGCGAGAGCTGCCGCACCTGCGTCTTGTACAGATCGCCGATCGGATTGAATGCCGAGGCCATGTCTCCCCACAACGTCGAGTAGCCGAGCAGGATCTCGGTCTTGTTGCTGGTGCCCACCACCAGTCCCTTCAACACCTCGGATTGATCGTACAGGACCACCATGCGCTGCCGCGCCATGATATTGCCCTTGCGCTGCTTCGACATCTGCGGATCGCGCACCATGAGGGACTCGACCATGTTCGTGATCTCGATCGTTTCGCTGTGGATGCCAAGCTGGTCGATCAGCAGCTGCGCATGTTCCAGTGAATCGGGAGAGGATGACTTGTAGGGCAAGCGGACGGCAAAGACGTTTTCGGGACCGAGCGCCTCCGCAGCAAGCGCGCAGGACAGCGCCGAGTCGATCCCGCCGGAGAGACCGATCACGGCGCGCGTAAACCCGACGCGCCGGATCTCACTGCGGATGAAACCCGTAAGGATGGTGTGCGCCACATCGGTATTGATCGTCAGGTCGATCTGCATGATCTGTCAGCCTTTGTTGCTCCGTGCCAGAATGCGGGCCAGCTCACTCTGAACCAGGTTGGTGCGCTCGTCCCGCAGCAGCGGCAGCCGCGCGCGCGTGCGGCGTAGCTGGTTGAGATCGAGGTCTGCAAAGACCAGCGCTTCTTCGAAATAAGGTCCGTGGGCGATCTCCTCCCCATTAGGATCGAAGACCGTTGCGCCGCCCCAGAAGAGCAGGCCATCCTCAAACCCCACGCGGTTCGCATGCGCCACAAAAGACGTAAACATGCTGGCATACGCTTTCGTGACGCGCTCCACCCAGCGCGCCGATTCGAGCTTCTCATTGTCGTTCAGCCCGCGCCCCGGCGAGGCCGAGGAGAACAGCATGATGTCCGCGCCGTCGAGCCAGAGAAGATACGGCGGCGAGGCGTGCCAGAAATCCTCGCAGATCAACAAGCCGACGCGGCCAAAACGCGTGTCGAAGGACTGGACCGTATCGCCCCACGCAAAGAATCGGCCTTCGTCAAAAAGGCCGTAGGTGGGTAAATAGACTTTGTGATGAACGTGGAGCACGCGCCCGCCCGAGAGATAGGCGGAGGCGATGTAGAAGCGGTGCCTTGAGTCCTCGTCCACGAACCCAACCACCAGGTCCAGGTCGTGGCTCGCTTTCAGCAACGGCTTGAAGATCGGATGGTCTTCAGTCGGCCGGCAGGCAACGCTAGCCACCAGATCCTGCAGGACATAACCGGTCAGAGAGAGTTCAGTGAATACGAGGAGATCGGCCTTCTGCTTCTTTGCGTCTGCGATCAGGCCGATGTGCTTGTCGAGATTGGCCTGGACGTCCCCAAGTTTGGTCACGATTTGGGCGAGAGCGAGTTGAAGGCGCATGGTAGCCGGAAGTGAATCTTACCATAAATGAAATCGCGACGACGCCGCACCGTTCACGGCAGGCGGTATTCCGGGGGCCAACTCGAGGGCGGGCGGGCATTTGCGGGCAGCGGTTCGAGGAAAGCGGAATCCGCCAGGTCCGGACAATTCGGAATGTCGTGATTAAAGTAATCGTCGTTCCCCACATCGATCACATTCACCTCGCCGCTCCCGGCGTAGCCGTACATCAAGTCCTTGCTTGAATCGGTCACGTGATAATTCTCGGCGTTCTTTCCGCATGCGCTCACGAAGCCGATGCCGTGCAGGAATTCATGCACCACGACAAACTCGTTTTCCCATGCATATTTATCCACACCCATGCGGCCGTAGCCGCAGCGCTGCGTTTGCAGGTAGAAGATCCCAAGGTGATCGGAGAGATTGGATTGTCCGCATGCGAAGGAATGACGCAGTTCGGTGTAGACGATGTAGTATTTTCCGCGCGCGTTCAGCCCCAGATCTGCCGCTTTTTGTTCGACCCAATACAGGTAGTAGTCTTCAAGCGCGATCCGGGGATTCAGCTTGTGATCGCGGTCATACAGCGCCTGGATATTCTCCAGGAATTGGGCTTTGGTAATGCCGAACTCCGCGAAGGTTACGTCCAGTTCGCCCTGGTACGTGTCGAAGCGCAGCGTCGATCCGCCAGTCTGCTCCTTGAACCAGGCGTTGGCCAGATCGATGGACGCCGCCATCGAGCCATCCAGATCGCGCTTCAAGTCATCCTGATCCCTGAAGAGCAGGTACACCACGTGGATTTGATACAAGCCCGGGAAATCGTCGGGCCGATCCGCGATCGACCGTTCTCCGATGGCGGCCGGTATGGCGGCGGGCGTGCCGGGAAGCGGCGTAGGCGTGCCGTAGGTGTTCGTGCTGCCGCTCGGCTGGCCCACAAGCCGGACCGCGTCGATCGCCGCGCGGCCGTATCCTGAATCATCGATCGAGATCTTCGCCCCGATCACATCCTGATCGACTGCGGACGCATCAACTGTGAGGTCGAACGGACATTGCTCACGCGCCGGCGCGGCCGAGTACACCTCATGATATTCCCCCCGCAGATCGATCAGTTCAATTTTGGTTACCTGGTTGGGATGAACGGACTGGACGACGGTTAATTCTGACGGGATCACTGCCGTGTCAAAATACACCTCCAGCCAGGAATCCGAGCCATCGCTGGTCCACGCGTAAGCCGCTGAAGAGGAGAGATCACACGGATCGGAGGACAGGCTCACACCGACGGCTCTCCCGGAATTCGAGCCGTCCGCATCGTCCAATTCGATGTTGGAGCTTGCGGCGGTCGCCCACTGCGCGAGCGGTTCCGAAGGCTGAGTCGGCGCGGCTACCGGCGTCGACGCGGCCCTCCCGCAAGATGCCAGGAGCAGCACGCTTAAGAAATTGAATGCATAACTGAGGCGGGCTGTACGACGGCGAATTGACATCCGGTCCTCCCGTTGAGAATCTCACCCCTATGGACTGCACTTACGTGTGATGACCGGCAACTTCATCCCCCATGATTCTAAAGCAGGCACCTTAGCATGCGAGTCGTTCATTACCTGGCGGAGAGGGAGGGATTCGAACCCTCGATGGACCGGAGCCCATAACAGTTTTCGAGACTGTCCCATTCAACCACTCTGGCACCTCTCCGTGTGAGTCCCGCGCGCCTGGACGCGTGCGAGCGGAGATTATATCTTAAATACGAACGCGCTCAGCCGCCGAGCAATTCGAGGATCTGTGCGCCGAACGCTTCGAAGCGCCATGGCGATTGGACCATTAAGTTCTCAAGGTCGCGCTGTGTGCGCGGCGAGTTCTCCGCCAGGAGCTGGATGTACGGTTTGGGCAGCACGATGTCTGACTCCACGCCCATTTCTTTGGCGACCTTCTTGCGCCAGTCCTTCAGCTTCTCAGCCCGGGCCAGTGTCGCGTCGGTAGGACGGCTGACCTGTTTTCGCTTGGCGAGCGGCGCCTCCGCGCCGCGCTGCACCGCGGCAAGGATCGCCTGCCCCCACAGCCGGATCTGTTTACCGCTCACGCCGGCCGCGGCCAGATCAGCCTGCGTTTGCGGCGCCGCGCGCGCCACCGCGATCAGCGTCTCGTCATCCATCACCTTGAACGGCGGCCGGTCCATTTGTTCAGCGATCAGCTCGCGGAACAGCACCAGCTCGTTGACGACGGTCAACTCGCGGGGCGAAAGATCGCGCCGGCCGCTGAAACGCTCTCGCACTTCGCCAGCCGCCCTGGTTTTCGGCTGCTCGGGATCGCACGAGCGGCGGAAGTCTTCCTGGGCCAGGAGCCAGCGGCCCTTCTCGCGCAGCTCGGCCTCGAACACATCGCGCAGTTGAAAAAGGTGGTGGGTATCCAGGCGCGCGTAGTGGATCTGTTCCGCCGTCAGCGGCCGCGCGGCCCAATCCGCTTTCTGGTAGCGCTTGTCGAC
Organism: Anaerolineales bacterium; assembly: GCA_036507155.1. Lineage (GTDB taxonomy): Bacteria > Chloroflexota > Anaerolineae > Anaerolineales > Villigracilaceae > DASXQN01. Next base: position 970 of record DASXQN010000308.1, on the reverse strand, counting down.
CAGGATGCCGAATTTGTCGTTGAGCAACCGGTCCAGCCCAACGGCAGGATAGCCAAGGATGCGCGCAGCCTGCATCGTGTCGAACAGATTCGCCAGGCCGAATCCATAATCTCTGCGAAGGCAGATCAGGTCGTACTCCACCGCATGGAAGATCTTTTCGATGGCGGGATCCTGGAATATGGGCGCCAGCGAAGACAGGTCCGCGAATTCCAGCGGATCGAGAATGTAATCGGTTTGAGGAGTGGAGAATTGGATCAGGCACACCCGCTCACGGTACGCGTGCAGACTATTCGATTCGGTGTCCACAGCCAGCCGTGGTTGCGACGAAAGATCTGCGATCATTCGGGCCAGGAACGGCCCGGTGTTTACCCACAGCGGCGGTGGCAGTGACTCAGTCGACATAACGAGGAATTATATCGCACCGGTATCGGTGGCTCTTCGCGTCACGCACGGTCCTTCTCCATGACGATCCCGTCTTCTCCATCGCTATAGTAGCCCTTCCATATATCCACGGTTCGGTAACCCTCCCGCTCGTAAAGCGCGATGGCCGCGCCGTTGGAAATCCGGACGGTCAGGCGCAGCCGCGGGATCTTGAGTTTCGCCTCGCAGGCGCGCAACAGACTGCGTCCGATGCCGCGGCGCTGAAAGTCCGGATGCACGCCGATGGTGGCGATCCAGGCAAAGCCCTGTGACGGCCTCGGATCCCCCGCGACGAAACCGACCATCTGTCCCGCTTCGACAGCCTTCAGGCGGATCACATCCGGAAATGTCAACACCGCCATCAGGTCCAGCAGGGACCACGCGTCCCGGCCGAAGCAGGCATGTTCGAGCGAACGCAGCGCGCCGAGATCGCGTAGGGAGGCGGACAGGATTTCCATAAGAGAAGAGGCCTTCCGTTCGCGGAAGGCCTCCATTGTACATTTGTTTGTTTATTCTACTTTCGCGGCGCTTACTTCTTCGAATCCCCGCC
>DASXQN010000307.1:0-4170 GCA_036507155.1 Anaerolineales bacterium | reverse complement strand
GAGCTCCCGTGGTACCACCCAGATTGATTGTCCCGTGCGAAACAGGAGACAATCCACTTGTTGCCGATAGCGATCGGCCGCTCAGCTAACGATGAGCATTCGGCTCAGACTACCAGACAATGCCCTTGAGGTCTTACGTCTATGGCCCGACGTCCATCAAAAGCCACGTCCTTCACCTGAACGGCTCGGGAGGGAACTTCCACCAACTTCCACCGCGCCGGGGTCTCAATCTTCGCTCCGGCTTCCCTGTCGGCTTTCGCTGACGTACTTTCCTCCGTCATCGCCCTTGAGAAAGTTATTCTGGAGACAATTATCTGCGAAACGGTTTGACTGTCAAGGCCTCTGCGTCTCGAAGCGACCGCCAAATGACCGCACAAGGCGGCTTGGTATAATCCAGCCGATGAACCGCCTAAGAGAGATATTGCTGTATGTTCTCCTGGCTGCGGCGCTGTTGCTGCCGCGCTTGCCGGCGCTGGATTCATTCGTGACGGCAGATGAGCCTTACTGGCTGAGCATGGGCGCGAACTTTTATTACGCGCTCGGGCAGCACGAATTCCAAAACACGATCTATGAGTATCAGCCCGCGGTGACCACCATGTGGCTGGCGACGGGCGCGATGCTGGATTACTTTCCCGAATACCGCGGCCTCGGGCAGGGCTACCTTGAGTTTGAAAAGGGCATGCTCGATCCATTTCTGCTCGATCACGACCGCGATCCGCTCGTCCTGCTGCGCGACACGCGCGTGATCCAGGTTTTCCTGATCGTCGCGCTGATGCTGATCGTATTTTATCTCTTGCAGCGGCTGATCGGCAAGGCCGCGGCATTGTTCGCCGTGCTGCTCACTTCATTCGATCCGTTTTTTCTCGGCCAATCGCGCCTGCTCGATCACGAGGCCATGCTGGCCCTATTCGGATTGATCGCTGTGTTAGCATTTTTCATTTACCTCTTTCAGGGCCGCGCGATCGGCTCTCTCCTGCTCTCGGCCGTCGCCGCCGGTCTGGCGCAACTTACCAAATCATCCGGCATCGCGCTGCTCGTGCCGATCGGGGTCCTGCTCCTGCTCTACGCGTTTCAGGACCGGCGCGCGGGCGCGAGCCTGTCCGCCGCGCTGTTCGGCGCAGCGAAGATGTTCGGAATCTGGCTCGCAGTACTGGCTGTGACGTACGTCGTTTTTTGGCCGGGCATGTGGGTCGCGCCGGGCAAGATGTTGCACGAAGTGTACGGCAACGCCTTCAGCTACGCGTTCCAAGGCGCGCGGCTGGTGGCGCTCGACGAGGGCCAATCCCCGCCCCTCGGGCTCGAGACGAATCTCGGCGGCATGACGCAAATGCTGTACGGACTGTTGTGGCGCACGACGCCATTGACGTGGATGGGCGTCCTGCTGGCGCTCGCCTTGACGGTCACGCGCGACCGGGAGCTGGTCCCGACTACGACGCGCTGGCTCGGCCTCTCGCTGCTGACGCTGGCGGCCGCTTTCATCCTCATGTTCGGCCTGGCCCGCGGCCGCAATTCTCCGCATTACATCCTCAGCGCGTATGTGGCCCTGGGACTGCTGGCGGGCATGGGTTGGTATCTTACGCTCGGATGGCTGGCCAAACGCATCCCTGCGCTGCGCAGCGGACGCACGCAGATGTTCGTCCTCTTCATCGCGCTGGCCCTGCAGGCCCGCAGCGCCTTCGCATACTATCCCTATTTTTTCACCTACCAAAACCCGGTCCTGTCCCGGCTCGATCCTCAAGAGTTCCCGCCGTTCGCTTACGGCGAGGGGCTGGAGCTGTCCGCCTTCCACCTGGCCGCGCTGCCGGACGCGCAGGACCTGACCGCCGTAGTCTATTACAGCCGCGGCAGCTTCTCGTATTTCTTTCCCGGCCATACGGAACGATTTAAGCCGTACTATGTGGATGCGGGCCATGAACAGGATTTGCTGGATGCAATCAGCAATGCGGACTACCTCGTGATCTATTATGCGATCCAGGGCCGCGCGGAAAAATATGACCGCATGTTGAGCGCGCTGGCGGATGTGGAACCTGAATACGAGGTCTGGCTCAACGGCTACAAGTACGTGATCGTCTACCGCATCGATTCATTCCCGCCGGACGTCATTCCTGCGATGCTGAAGTAGGCTGCATGCAGAAGACGAATTCGCTCCGGCCGTGGCTGATCGCGGGACTCTTGTTGCTGATCCTGCCCACGCACCTGGCAGGCATCGACAAGTTCGCCACGATCGACGAGCCCTGGTGGGTGATCTCGGGCTCGAATTATTACTACGCCCTCACGCATCGCGATTTCGCGGACACGATCTATGACTATCATCCGGCGGTCACGACCACCTGGGTGGTGACCGGGGGGATGCTGACCACCTTCCCGGAATATCGCGGCTTCGGCCAGGGCTACTTCGACGTGCGCAAGCCGAACTTCGAAAACTTCATGCGCGAGCACGGCCAACCCATTTTGGGACTGCTGCGAAACAGCCGGCTCATTCAGGCGGCGCTGATCATTTTTCTGTCCTTGCTGAGTTTTTTCCTTCTACGGAAACTCGTAGAACCCTCGAGCGCGTTCCTGGCCATCGTCCTCGCAGTGGACGCGCCGTATTTCCTGGGCCACTCGCGGCTGCTCAATCACGAGGGCATGCTGGCGATGTTCGTGCTGGTCTCACTGCTCGGCATGCTGGTCTATCTGCGCGAGCGCAAACTAGTCTATCTTCTGATATCAGGTGCAGCCTTCGGTCTGGCACAGCTCACCAAGTCCTCTTCGATCGTGGCGGCGGGCGTGGTGGGTCTCATGCTCTTCGTCAGCTTGTTAGATAAAGAACGCAGCAAGCCGCTGAAGGCGTCGGCGCTCGAGAGCCTCAAGATGCTGGGCATCTGGCTGGCAGTTGCGGCCGCTGTATATGTAATCCTTTGGCCGGGCATGTGGGTGGCGCCTGGCAAGATGCTTTATGAGGTCTACGGCAACGCGTTCAGCTATGCCTTCCAAGGCGCGCGGCTGGAAGCTCTCCCGAACGGCGCGACGGCGCGCGTCGGATTGAACCTGAATGCCAGCGGCGTGCTGGCCTACCTGCGGCAATGGCTGCTGCGCTCCACGCCGATCAGTTGGCTGGGTGTGCTGTTGGCGATTCCCGCGATGCTTAATCGCGCGGTCAGGCCGGCGCTCAAATGGCTGATCGGATACCTTGCGATCACCGCGTTCCTATTTATCCTGCTGTTCGGGATCGCGCAGGGACGCGATTCGCCGCACTATATCCTGACCAGCTTCATCTGTCTGGACGTGATCGCCGGGCTGGGTTGGGGATATGGATTAAGTTGGTCGGCTGAGCGCTGGGATGTTTTGAAGCCAGCCCGCGGTCGGGCTGTGGCAATCGCGGTGCTGTTGCTCTTGCAAATTGCGGCCACGCTGCCTTTTTATCCGTACTACTACACCTACGAGAACCCCGTCGTGGCAGCGATCCGGGGCAGTCAGCCGTATGGCTACGGTGAAGGGCTCGAGTTGGCTGCCGCGTATCTGGCCGCAAAGCAGGATTCCGAGGCGACGCGCGCCTTTGTGTACGCGGGCATGGGACCGTTCTCGTTTTTCTACCCCGGAGAAACGGAAGTATTCAAGAAAATCTACTTGACGGAGCCCGGCCTACCTTCGATAGTCCAGGGGATGCGGCGGTCGGACTATCTCGTCGTTTACTCGGCCGTGCAGGATCGACTGCCCGAATCCGCAGATTTCTTGCACGCGATCGCGGCGGTCGAACCCGAGAAGGAAATTACGATCCGCGGCGTCGTGGTGGCGCGGATCTATGAGATCGCGGATATTCCGGAGAGTGTGTACGATGAGATGGAGAAGAGATGAGTGGGGTTTCCATGGAAAGGAATGTTCAAGAGTTTTAGCCACGGACATGTGCCCCGCAGGGGTATTACGCGGATCGAAGTGCGTCGGTAGTCGGGGTCAGGGTCTCGATACGGCCTCGGCGAGCGCTCGGCCTACTCGACCACCGAACTGAGAGGAAAACCAAAATGATGGCCCATCGGGCCGTCCTTTCTTATCGTATCCCGCTATCGTATGACACCACAAGATGCGTAAATTCGCCGGGCCGCACCGTGAACGGCACCTCGGCCGCGAAAGGCATCGCATTCGGCGACTCGGGATGCACAATATACTCTCCCGGCGCGAGCGGGACGCGGA
>DASXQN010000306.1:0-2986 GCA_036507155.1 Anaerolineales bacterium | reverse complement strand
GCCGCCTGACGGAGTTGATCGGCCCGGCCGCCGGCCGGTTGCACACCGGACGCAGCCGCAACGATCAGGTTGCCACCGATTTCCGGCTGTGGATGCTGCAGACGATCCCCGCACTGGACGCCGCGTTGCGTGACCTGCAGTCCGTGCTGGTGGAACGCGCCGAAGCCGCAGGCGAGACGGTGATGCCCGGCTACACTCATCTGCAGCGTGCCCAACCGATCCTGCTGTCGCATTGGTGGTTGAGCCATTTCTGGCCGCTGCGGCGCGATCGTGAACGGCTCCGCGACTTGACGCCGCGCGTCTCGAGCCTGCCGCTCGGATCCGGCGCGTTGGCGGGGACGCCCGTGGCGGTCGATCGCGCCGCGCTGGCAAAGGCGCTCGGCTTCGCCGGCGCCTCACCCAACAGCTTGGACGCCGTGTCCGATCGTGATTTCGCGGCGGAGTTTCTTTTCGTGGCGGCGCTGACGGGTGTACATCTGAGTAAACTCGCGGAGCAGATCATCCTGTTCACCACCGCTGAGTTTGGCTTCTTCGAACTGCCCGACACGCACGCCACCGGTTCGAGCTTGATGCCCCAGAAGAAGAATCCAGACATATTCGAGTTGGCGCGCGGAAAAGCCGGCACCCTGATCGGCCGGCTGACCGGATTGCTGGTCACGCTCAAGGGGCTGCCCTCCGCATATGACAAGGATTTGCAAGAGGACAAGGCGGCGGTTTTCGAGTCAGCGGATACGCTGATCGCCGTGCTGCCTGTGCTGGCGGGCGCGTTGCAAACAATCACCGTGCGAAGCGAGCACATGCGCGCCGCGGTCAGCTCGTTCATGCTGGCGACTGATCTGGCCGATTACCTGGTGGGTAAGGGGATCCCGTTTCGGGAGGCGCACGGCATCAGTGCCCAAGCCGTCCGGGCCGCGCTAGAGAAGAACCTCGAGCTGGAGAAACTGCCCCTCGACGCGTACCAGGTCCTTAGTCCTGCCTTCGAGGCGGACGTATTTCAAGTCTTCGATCCGCTTCAATCCATTAAGTCGCGAAAGGCGCTGGGTGGCACTGCACCCGAGGCTTTGAAATTGCAACTGCAGAATGCGAAAAAGATAATGCAGAAGTCAGAATTATGAATGATGAATATTGCAATCATCATTCCACATTACCCTTCGGGTACCACGTCATCATTTACCAAGGAGAATAAGAAATGTCTACGATTGCCTGCCCTGAATGTGCTGCTGAAATCACGCTCGAAGCCGGGACGGAAGTTGGCGAAATCCTCGTCTGCCCCGATTGTGGTGTGGATCTGGAAGTGACTTCGCTCGAACCTGCCGCGGTGCAACTCGCGCCGATGGAGCAGGAAGATTGGGGCGAATAGGACCGGAGATAAACGGAGATCAACGGAGATGCACGTAGTTGAACGCCGACGCAGGACGAACACATCTCTGTTTATCCTCGTTCATCTCCGGTAACTGGAGAGGCTGATGCAAAAAAGACTGAAGATCGGCGTACTATACTCGCGCGTGCGTGTGGAGGAGAAATGGATCTTCAGCGCGCTCGAGAAACGCGGCATCGATTTCGGTAGGCTGGATGACCGCCTGGTGTATTTCGACTTGGAAGATCCGGCGCCGTGGCGGCAATATGACGCGGTGCTCGAGCGCAGCATCAGTTATACGAGCGGACTGTATGCAATGCGCATCCTCAATGCATTCGGAGTGCTGACGGTCAATTCGGCCGCGGTGGCCGAGGCCTGTGGGGACAAGCTGACGACCAGCGCGCTCTTGATGCAGGCGGGGCTGCCGCAGCCGCGCAACATCGTGGCCTTCACGCCGGAATCGGCACTGGAAGGGCTCGAGGTCCTCGGCTATCCCGCGGTCGTCAAACCGGTGGTGGGATCGTGGGGCAGGTTGCTGGCGAAGATCAACGACCGGGATGCCGCCGAGGCGATCTTTGAACATAAGGCCACGCTGGGATCCACCCAACACCAGGTCTTTTACATTCAGGAGTTCATTGAGAAGCCCGGCCGCGATATCCGCGTGGTCGTTATCGGCGATCGCGTGCTGACGGCGATCTATCGCAATTCCCCGCACTGGATCACGAACACCGCCCGCGGCGGAGAGGGCGAGCTGTGCCCGCTCACGCCCGAGATCGAAGACCTTTGCCTGCGGGCGGCAGCCGCGATGGGCGGCGGCGTCCTGGCCGTCGACCTGATCGAGCATGCCGAGCGCGGCCTGATCATCAACGAGATCAACCACACGATGGAATTCCACACCGTCCAGCCGCTGAGCGGAATCGATATTGCCGGCGAGATCGTGGACTACGTGGTTCAACGATGTTCAGTGGCAAGCCATTCATGACAAGCGTATCGATCGTTGGCGGGTCCGGCTACGGCGGCGGCGAATTGTTGCGGCTGCTGCTGGACCATCCGCACACTGAAGTGAAACAGGTGACGTCCCGATCGCACATGGGCGAGTATGTTTATCAGATGCATCCGAACCTTCGGAAGCGCACAGCCTTGAAGTTCAGCGACCCGGCGGCCGTAGAGTCTGTGGACGTACTGTTCCTCGCGCAGCCGCACGGACAGGCGCAGCGCGAGATCGCGCAGTACGCAACCGCCGGCGCGAAGATCATCGACCTCTCGGCCGATTTCCGCCTGCGCGATGCCGCCGCCTACCAAAAATGGTACGGCGAGGTGCATGCCGCGCCGGAGTGGTTGGGCAAATTCGTGTACGGGCTGCCCGAACTCCACCGGGACGAGCTATCCGGTGCGCAATACGTCAGCGGTGTAGGTTGCAACGCGACCGCGGCCAACCTGGCCTTGCTGCCTCTCGTAAGAGGCGGGCTGATCGATCTCAGCGCGCCCATCATCGTCGAGATCAAGGTGGGCTCTTCGGAAGGCGGGGCGGAAGCCAACTCCGGCTCACATCATCCCGAGCGCGCCTCCGTTATCCGGACCTTCTCAGCCTTCGGCCATCGCCACACGGCCGAGGTGATCCAGGAGCTC
>DASXQN010000305.1:0-2956 GCA_036507155.1 Anaerolineales bacterium | reverse complement strand
GCGGGCGCGCAATTGAAGCGCAGCGCGTACAAGCTGGGTGTGGGCTCCAAGTCCATCGTCGGCTACGTCGCCAGCCGAGGTGAGTCCTTGATCGTCAATGACGTCTCGCGCGACTCGACGTATCTCGCCAATCCGCTGCTTTCCGAGACGCGATCGGAAGCCGCGATCCCCCTCAAAGTTGGCGACCGCACCCTCGGCGTACTCGATGTGCAAAGCCTGAATTCGCACTCCTTCACGGAAGACAATCTGCGTGTGCTGCAAGTCCTGGCCGACCAACTCGCCATCGCCGTGGTCAACACGGAGCTGTTCTCCGAGACGCAGGAGCATTTATCGCAGCACCGTCTGCTGCATCACATTACGACCTCTGCTGCTTCCGGCACAACGCTAGAGGAGGCGCTGGAGAGCGCGGTCAGCGGACTGCAGGTGACGCTGGGCGGCGACCGCGTTTCCATTCTGCTGGTCGACCGGGATCGAAAGAATATTGAGATCAAGGCGGCCATCGGTTACTCGGAGGAGATCCAGGACGTCAAATTTCCGCTGGGCAATGGCATCACGGGCTGGGTAGCCACGCATCGCCGGCCTTTGCGAGTCGATGACGTCCGCGAGGATCCGCGCTATATCCAGGTCAGCCCCAACACGCGCTCGGAATTGGCTGTGCCGCTCATTTATCGAAACGAAGTCCTCGGCGTTTTGAACGTTGAGAGCGAGCAGGTCGGAGCTTACACAGAAAATGACCAGGAGATGCTCGGCACGCTGGGCGGCAGCCTGGCGGCGATTATCGCCAACGCCCGCCTGCTCGAACAGCTCCGGGCACAGGCCGAACGCGAGCGTTTGCTGAACGAGATCACCGGCAAGATCCGTCGCTCCACTGACATGCAAACCATCCTGGCAACGACCGCCAGCGAACTAACGCGCGTGTTGAGCGCGCGGCGGACGGAGATCCGCATCAAGCTGGACGACTCGAGTTCCGACGATGGAGGACAATCATGAGCCAGAATACTTTTGAAAACAACCCGGTGCTCTTGCGGGGCGGCTCATACATCACACTGGTCGTAGGCGCTGTGCAGTTCGTAGCGATTCCCGGTGCGCTGCTCGGTGCGCTGCTCGTGCGGCTCAATGCCGCGTTCACGCCCACTCAGCTTGGCACGCTCCTGTGGATCGTGCCGACCTTCATGGTGATCGGCGCCGTGATCCTGCTGGTTCTATCCCGATCGATCACGGGAACCGCGCGGCGGCGACTCGACGCGATCCAGAACCGCGATAGCCGCGTCAAGCCGGAAGATGAGCTGGCGGCGTGGCGGGAGATCACAGGCTTTTCGTGGCGCTACGGCATCGCAGCCATTCTGGTCGTTCTGTTCGTCGAGGTGCTGCCGGGCGCGATCTACTCCTACTCGACCGGCGTGATCAGCCGCGAGCAATATCTTTACACCCTGATCGGCGGCGCGGCTTCCGCGCTGCTGGTGGCGCTGGTGTCTGCGCTGCTTCTTGAGCGCTTGCTCGTCCCAGCGCAGCAACTGCTCACGCCGACCAACCCGGAGGCGCTGACAGCCGGCCGCTCCGGCCTTTCGGTCGCAGGCCGTTTCCAGGCAGTCATGGTGTTGCTTGTGACTGTCGGGATCCTCATCGTCGCACCGATCGGATATCACCACATCGCACATATGATGGACGAAAGCGGTGTCCTGCTGCGCGAGTACCAATTCCAAGTGCTGGCATTCTCGCTGGTCATGATCGGATTGGGCTATGCGCTGGCATACTTCTCGACGCGCCCGGTGTCGGATTATCTCAAAGAGATCGCAACTACATTTCAGAAGGTGGAGGCCGGCGACCTGACACAGCGCGTGCGTGTCGTGGCCACCGATGAAACCGCGGAACTGGCTGTCCACTTCAATCAGTTGACCGAACGCTTGCAGTCCCTTCAGACGCAGATCGACGAAGAGGTAAACGTGCGCGGCGAACAACTGGAAGCGATCTTTGAGGTGGGCCAGGCAGCCCTGCTGATCCAAAATCTCGATCAACTCATCGAAAAGGTCGTAAGCCAGATCGGCGACCGGTTCGGTTACTACTTCGCGGCGTTGTACCTGGTCGATCAAACGGAACGCTGGGCGGAACTGAAGGGCGGGACGGGCGCTGCCGGACAGGTATTGCTGGCCAACAAGCATCGTCTCGATCTCAGCGAACGCAATTTGGTGGCGCTGACCGTCGCCTCCAAGCAGATGCAGTCTTCTCAGCTTGCTACCGATGCGCCCGGTCACAATCCCTTGCTTCCCTACACCCGCTCCGAGATCGCCCTGCCATTGGTCAGCGGTGACCGGATCTTCGGCGTGCTGGATGTGCACTCGACTTCTGAGGCTGCCTTCGCGCAGCAAGAGGTGCGGACGCTTCAAAACATTGCAAACCAGGTCGCGGCCGCGCTGCAAAATGCCCGGCTTTACGACGAGGCTCAGCAAAGTCTGCAAGAGATGAAAGCCAGTCAAAAGACCTATCTGAAGACGTCTTGGGATGCGCTGATCAGCCAACGGCCCACCTTGGGCTATACGGTCGGCGACGACGATGCGGAGGATGATTCGAGCGTTACCATGCCATTGACTCTGCGAGATCAAAAAATCGGCGAGATCAGCCTTACCGGCGGCGGCGAATGGACCGCCGAGGAGCGCAGCATCGTGGAGGCCGTCGCCGCGCAAGCAGCGCTGGCTCTCGAGAATGCCCGCCTGGTCGAAGAGAGCCAATCGCTGGCCGCCCGCGATCACCTGTTGGCCGATATCACCTCCAAGGTTTGGGCAGCCACCACGATCGACGGCATTCTCCAGACGGCCATCCGCGAGCTCGGGCGGGCGCTCGAGTCGGACGAAGCGGCGATTCAACTAAAGATGGATTAATCTCATGTCGAATCTATCTGGGACCACCACAGCTTCAGCAACATCTCTGCAGCAATGGCGGGAAGATCTCCTGGTGCTGA
>DASXQN010000304.1:0-2379 GCA_036507155.1 Anaerolineales bacterium | reverse complement strand
CTCGTAAGTTGCCTCTTGAGCCAGCGCATGCTTGAACATGTATTCCAACTCGGGCAGATTCTGCTTTTCGCGGATGAGTTCGCTTTGTTGCAGTTCGGCCAGGTCGTCGTCCAGCCGCTGCCCCGTTTCCGATATCGTTTTCAACACCCGATAGAGAAAACTGCGACCGATGACGGCCGCCATCCGCAAGACCTGCTTGACCTCCTCGTCCAGCCGGTCCACGCGCGCCGTGATGACGCCCTGGATCGTGTCGGGGAGGTGAACGGAATCGATCTGCGCGGTCGCGCGCCAGCGCCCGATCGACGCATCGCGCGTTACCGCACCCGTGTCGATCAAGGTGCGAATCACTTCTTCCAGATAGAACGGATTGCCCTCCGCTCGCTGCGTGATCAGCTCACGCAGCCGCGCGGGCAGGTCTTCGATCTCTAAGAGATTGTGAACCAGTTGGACGCTGTCTGCCTCCGAGAGCGGTACAAGCCGGATCTCGGCATAGCGGCCCGAAAAATCTCGGACGCAGAGGTCGCGCAGTCGCGCCGCAGGCGTATCGCGCTCGGGCCGGCTGATCCCGAAAACGACCAGCGGAACGGTGTTGATGAGCGGCAACAGATGCTCCAGCAGGTTCGTCGATGACTCGTCCATCCAGTGCAGGTCTTCAAAAGCAAGCACAGTGGGTTGCGTGCGCGCCAGGCGGTCGAAGAAGCGGCGCGTGGTTAGAAAGATTTGCTTGCCCATCGCGTCGCCGTCGAGATATTTCACGCGCTCCGCATACTCGCCGCGCGCTTCGAGCGCCAGCAGGCTGGCGAGGTAGGGCAAGTAATCTATCGTTTCGTCGCCAAACAGCGCGCGGACTTGACTCTCCAATTTCGACCAGCAGACGTCCGAGTCATCGTCCTCCATGATGCCCGCCCAGCTGCGAAAGATCTGCTGGAACGGCCAGTAGCTGATGGTTTGCCCGAAGGAAAGCGTCTGACCTTCCAGCCATAGCAGATTCGTACTTTTTGCCACCGCGAACGCTTTCGTCTCCGCCAGCAAACGCGATTTGCCCAGGCCGGCCTCCCCGATTATTCCAATGATGCCGCCTTGCCCCTGGAACAGACCGTCAATGCCTGCCTGCGCGGTGGTGAGCTCAACTTCACGCCCGATGAGCGGCGAATGGAGGCCCTGTGATTCGAACCCGCGCACTGCACCAGGCTTTTCCTTCAATCGAAGCACTCGATACGACTCTATCGGCTCGCTCTTACCTTTGACTTCGATCTGCCCCAGCGATTCGCACTCAAATATCGGCGCGACCCGTTTATACGTGTTCGCTGTGATCTGCACGGTGCCAGGCTGAGCGGTCTGCTCCATGCGCGCCGCCAGGTTCACCGGATCTCCCACAACCGTGTAATCTACGCGTTGCTCCGAGCCGATTTGGCCGACCATAACGAGTCCGGTGTTGATCCCCACACGTACGTTGAAGTCCAACCCGCGTTCGCGCTGGAGTTGCTCCCGGAACGAGCGGATCCCCGCGATGATTTCCAGGCCGGCTAGGACGGCCCGTTGCGGATCGTCTTCATGTGCCAGCGGCGCGCCGAAATACGCCAGGATTGCATCGCCCAACAGCTTTGCCACAGTGCCTCCGTGCCGGGACACAGGCGCGATCAGATGCTCGTAGGCGCGGTTCATGATGCTTGCCCAGTCTTCCGGGTCAAGCTTCTCCGCCATGCTCGTCGAGCCCTTAACATCGCAGAAAAGAATCGTGACGATGCGCCGCTCGCCGGCTATTGTGGGTTCCAAAGGCTTGTACTCTGTCATTGCCAGCCGTTAATTTAGTAGTTGACCCAACCCATTTCGTGCTGATCTCCCCGGCACAAAGGCAAATTCTGATTCACCTTGTTTCATTAAGCCAGGAACTTCCCAACGCTCGGCATCAGCGGCGGGCGACGTCCCGCCGGAGCGAAGCGAAGGGACTGCATGCCGTTGTTAGGCCGCAATCGATCATTCCTCTTCAACTGCGGACTTAATATCGTTTAGGTCTTGCAGGAGGGCCTTTTTCACCACGCCCTTGAATAGAAGCATTGGGATCGACTGTAATCTTGCGACGATACCTTGAGGCTTGGAATCATGAGCACTCGTCAACGTCATGCCGCCACTGCTCTCTGAAATTCTAATGGTGGTTATGAATACAACTCCACGATCTTCTGCTCTGGTTTTGTAGAACTCGTTCTCAGCAGCATCCGTGATCCACTTTTCCGCGGTCGCTGGCTTGCCGAAGAGCATGCGGGTCTCGCGCCACCGTAGTCCGACGAGCCCGTGTGCCGGTTTTTCGAGAACCTCAATGTGTTCGATTCCGCTGATGATTTCCGAGGCGTTCGCGATGTTGGTGATTGCGGCCCAGAT
>DASXQN010000303.1:0-4167 GCA_036507155.1 Anaerolineales bacterium | reverse complement strand
CACGCCCGGTTCTCCGTTGTGATGCGCCTGCGTGACGATCTTCTCGAACAGCTCACGCGCGCGCACTTTCTTGTAGGGCCGGATCGTGACGCCCGCGGCTTCCATCTGCTCGAGCGTGCCGCTCAGGCCGCGGTTCTTCATCTCGACCGCGTCGGGGAAGCGCAATTCCCAATCCTTATCGTCGCGCACGGCGCGCATGAACGCGTCCGTGATTCCGACGGAGATGTTGAAGTTGGTGATCTGGTTCTCATCCACTTTGCAGTTAACGAACTCTTCCACATCCGGATGGTCCGCGCGCAGCACCGCCATGTTGGCGCCGCGCCGCGTGCCGCCCTGGGCGATCTCGCCGAAGGCGTGATCGTAAACGCGCAGGAAGCCCACCGGACCAGTGGCCTGGCCCGCCGAGGTCTTGACGAGCGCGCCCTTCGGCCGCAGCCGCGAGAACGAGAAGCCGTTGCCGCCGCCGGTCTGCTGGATCAGCGCGGCATCCCGGAGAGTTTGGAAGATGCCGGCGCTGTCGCGCCCCATGTCGTCGGTGATCGGCAGCACGAAGCAGGCCGCCAATTGGCCCAGAGGCGTGCCCGCGCCGGTAAAGGTTGGAGAGTTGGGGAAGAACTTCTTGCTCGTCAGCAGGTGATAGTAATCCTTCGCCCGCTCGAGGATATCGCCGTTCCACATCTCCTCGACCTTGGCGACGTGATAGGCGACGCGCCAGAACATCTCCTCCACAGTCTCAGCCGGCTTGCCATCGTCGCCGCGGCGCACGTAGCGCTTGATCAACACCTGGCGGGCGTTATCCGTCAGCTGGACCCGGGGGAGTCCTTTCGGCATGGGCGGCGTGGGCAGCAGGCCATGCTTGGATTTATTGCTCGACGTGGCTTTCGTAACCATGCGGCACTCTCCTGAGATTGTTTTATGTCATTGCGAGGGAGCCCTACCGGGCGACCGAAGCAATCTCCTCGCGCTGGGGGATTGCTTCTCGCAGACTCGCAATGACATGGTTGGTACGAACAAAACAGGCAACGACACGATGGCGCGTTGGGCGCCACGGGCGTTGCCCTTAGCTAGCCTTCAAGCAAATGATCGATTTCTTTGCGGATCGCGTGCAGGTCGTCCAGACCGAGATAAACGATAGCGTACCGGATGTAAGCAATGTGATCGAGATTCTTCAAGGCGCTGATCGTTAGATCACCGACCACGCGCGAGGAGATTTCAGCTTTGCCCATCTTCTGCAACTGCGCTTCTACCTGGCCGAGCAACCGCTCGATATCCGCCGCCGAGACGGGTCGTTTGGCACAGGCGATGCGCACACCACGGGCCAGTTTTTCGCGGTCGAATTCTTCACGGGTGCCATCCTGTTTAATCAGAAGAGGTGTCGCCAGGATCGGTCGTTCGTAACTGCTAAAGCGTTGTCCGCATTTCAAGCACTCGCGCCGGCGCCGAATGCCTCCGTGGCTGTCATGCGACGTATCCAGTACTTTCGAATCGTCATGTTGGCAATAAGGACAGCGCACGATAACTCCAAATTAGAACAAATGTAACCGCCACATATGCTGGTATTTCGTAAATACCCCCGTACATATGGGACAGTTATGCAAGATTGTAGCACAAACGTACGGTCGATTCAAGAGGCGATCTGGGTTCTTTAAGCCCTAAAAGATCGCCCGGATTTGGCGGTAGGGGCGACCGGCCCGGTCGCCCCTACACCGGACGCCGCAAGCAGCGTCCGGTGGATTATTTATTCCGGCAGCCCCGCCAAAAACTCCATCACGAGCTGGTTGAACTCCGCGGCGTGGGACTGGTGCGGCACATGCCCGCTGCGCAAAGACTTGCCCCTGGCATTCGGAAGCCGAGCAATGAGCTGCGGGAACGACGCCGGCGCCAGGGTACTATCGCGCTCGCCCCACACCACCAGCGTGGGCTGGACGATATCTGCAAGGTGCGGCGTCAGATCGCCGAGCATGCCGGGAATGTGATATGTACCGGGCGCGGTGCGCTTGTAATCCAGCGCGGTCTGCGCGCGGACGTGGACCGGCAGCTGGTGCGCGCCGCCGGCGCTGTGGCCCATCGACAGGCTGGTGGCATCGATGATCACGCGGAACAGCCACTCGGGCGCGCGCTCGACCATGAACATATTCAACTCACGGCCGCGGCCGGAGCCGCGCAGCAGCGCCGGCAGCTGATCGGCGCGATAGAACGGATCGACCAGGACCAGGCCGCGGGTCCGGGACGCGAAGCGGCGCGCGTACTCGAGCGCCAGGTAGCCGCCCAATGAATGTCCGATCAAAACCGGCGGCTGCGTCAACTCCAACGAGTCGATCCAACGCGTGAGATGTTCGAAGAGCCAGGCCATCTGATAAGCGCGCGAGTCGGGCTTGCCGCTGTCGCCGTGACCGAGCAGGTCGAGCGCGCTCGCCGCGTAGCCGGCCGATGCCAGCTCCGGGATCAGCTCGTCCCAATCATGCAGCGACGCAGCCAGGCCGTGGATCAATACGATCGGCCTGCCCTGCCCCACTTGTATGAAATTTGCTTTTTGATAAACGGCGTTATTCAGGGGAGATGTATCGCTCATAGCGTTTGGCGAGTTCACGTCGTAGTACCTTGCCGATGAACGTCCTTGGGAAGTCGTCCATGAAGAAGACGAAGCGCGGCACCAAGTGAGGCGGCAGGCGCCGTTTGCAGAACGCGATGACCGCCTCGGGCTTGGGCGCCTCCGGCCCGGCGATCACGAAGGCGAACGGGCGGCCCGCGACTGCGACCACGGCGGTCTCTTTCACCTGCGGGATCTCGTATATGACCTCTTCGACGTCGCGCGGGAAAGCCGGCTTGTCCGGGCGGGCAGGATACCACATGTCTGCTTTGCGAGCAATGATCCGAAAATAGCCATCGCGATCCATCTGCGCCACATCACCGGTCAGCAGCCAGCCGTCGTCGGTGAGGACCTCGCGCGTGGCTGCCGGATTCTTCCAATAGCCTTGCATCACTTGCGGACCGCGCACGGCCAGCTCGCCGATCGTCCCCGGCTTGACCGGTTTGTGGGGCTCGGCCAGGTCGATGACAGCCGCTTCCGTGGACGGGAGCGGGATGCCGATGCTGCCGGCTTTGCGCTCGCCGGACAGCGGGTTGGCGTGCGTCACCGGCGCAGCCTCGGTCAGGCCATAGCCTTCTACCAGCCGGCCGCGCGTCAGCTTTTCGAAAGCCTCCTGCACCTCGACAGGAAGCGGCGCCGAGCCGCTGATGCAGGCTTTGATCGAGTTGATGCCATATTTGCGCGCGCCGCGAAAATTATTGATGGCCACATACATGCTCGGCACACCGGGGAAGATCGTCGGCCGATATCGTTTGATCGCCTGCAGAATGTCGAGCACCTGGAATTTCGGTTTCAAGATCATGGCTGCGCCCAGCGAGACAGGCACGTTCAACGCGGCAGTTAAACCATAGCTATGAAAGATCGGCACGGCGCACAAGAATCGCTCGCGGCCTTCTTCGGCCCACGGCATCCAGTGCCGCGTCTGCAGCGCATTGGCCACCAGGTTGCGATGCGAGAGCATCACGCCCTTGGACTGGGCCGTAGTGCCGCCGGTGAACTGGATCACCGCCAGGTCTTCCGGCAGGACCTCAAGCCCCGGGTTTTTCCAGTCCTGCGCTCCGAGCCAGTCCGGCCAGGACAGCGCGCCCGGCACGCTGAGCGCGCGATTGCGCCAGCGCGAAATCAACTTCTTTGGGAGCGCCAGATAGTCCGCGGGATCGGTCAGGACAACGAAGGGCAGGTGCGTCTCATCGCGGATGCGCTGCGCCAACCCGGACCAAGTGTTGATCGTGATCAACACGCTCGCCTCGGAGTCTTTGACCTGGCGGATCAGCTCCTCCGGCTCAGACATCGGCGGCATGAAGACGGCCGTCATGCCGGCTTTGAGCGTGCCGTAAAACGCGACCGCGGTCTGCGGCAGGTTCGGCAGGAGCAATACGACGCGCGCGCCCTTCGCGATTCCCAATCCCAGCACGGCATTTGCAAGCCGATTGGCCTCGTGGTTCAACTGTCGATACGTAAGCTGAGCGCCCTCGAAGAGAATGGCGGGCCGCTTGGGAAAGCGCCGCACCGCGGAGCGCAGCAGATGATGGACCGGTATGTTCGGGATACCGATGGTGTACGGAACGCCTGCTTCG
>DASXQN010000302.1:0-7699 GCA_036507155.1 Anaerolineales bacterium | reverse complement strand
GGTCATGCGACGCGACCTGATGACATGCATCGCTCCAATTATGAGGACTGGATGGGCAGCGTGGAAGACGCTTACCATCTGTTGAAGGGATCTACTGCGCACGTGTATCTTGTGGGACTCTCCATGGGCGGTGCGCTGGCGCTGCTGATGTCGACGCGGCTGGATGTGAGGGGCGTCGTGGCGATCTCCACGCCCATTGCACTGCTGAAGGATTATCCGCTGTGGCTGATCCGATTGCTGGCAGTCTTCAGACACTATCTTCCGAAAAGCAACGACGCGCCGGACACAGGCTGGCATGATCCGAACGCGTGGAAAGACCATGTTTCGTATCCGCAGAATCCCATCCGATCTGTGGGCCAACTGAAGGAGCTGCTGACGCGGTTGCGGAGCGCACTGCCGCTGGTAAAGGTGCCCACGCTATTGATCCACTCGCGCGATGACACGTATGTGCTGCCGGAGAACATGACCCGCATCCACGCCGCGGTCGGGTCCGCGGATAAGCGAATGCTGTGGATCACGGGATCCGGTCATGTCGTCCCGCGCGACGCGGCCCGCGCGCAAGTTTTCGCGGCAGTATATGACTTCATTCAACAAGTGGATTCGAAAGCATGAATTCAAGCCTGGTCCTGATATTGCTGAGCCTCGTCACGTGGGGCATCGGCGAGGGCATCTTCTTGTTGTTCGTCCCGCTCTACCTGCAAGAGCTGGGCGCCAAGCCCCTCATGATCGGTTCCATCTTCGGCTTTTTCGGCCTGATGATGATGGTTGTGCACATCCCGGCGGGCTATCTATCCGACCGCTTCGGGCGCAGGCCGCTGCTGGTGGCGGCCTGGATCATCGGCGCCATCTCGGCTTGGATGATGGCGCTGGCGCCGTCGCTGTGGTGGTTCGTGGCCGGCTATCTGTTGTACGGTCTGACGGCTTTCGTCTCATCGCCCTTGTTCAGCTACGTTACCGCCGCGCGCGGCTCACTCTCCACCGGCCGCGCCATGACGCTGACCTCGGCCATGTTCAACCTTGGCGCGGTGATCGGTCCCGTCACTGGCGGTTGGATTGGCGATGCGTACGGCTTACGGGCTACCTTCCTCGCCGCGGCCTGCATTTTTCTCGGCTCGGTAGCCATCATCTTTTTTCTCAAGCCCCAGCCGCGCGACGAACACGACGAAGAATCCAGCCGCGCCGGCCTGCTGACGAACCCGCGCTTCGGCGTATTCATGGGCGTGTTGTTCGTATCGACCTTCGTAATGTACCTTCCGCAGCCGTTTACGCCGAATTACCTGCAGAATCAACGTGGCATTTCGTTGAGTCTGCTCGGCTGGATCGGATCGGCGGGCAGCGTTGGCAACGTGATATTCAATCTCGCCCTCGGCCGCTTGAACGCGCGCCTGGGTTTTTTGCTCGGCCAGGCACTGGTGGGTCTGTTCGCGCTGCTGCTCTGGAAGGGCGGGACCTATCCGTGGTACGCGCTGGGATATTTTGTGCTGGGCGGCTTCCGTGCAGCGCGCACCCTGTCGTTCGCACAAGTGCGCGTGCTGGTACATCAAGCCCGGATGGGCCTGGCCTACGGTGTCACCGAGGCCGTGAACTCGCTGGCCATGATCCTCTCGCCGTTGCTGGCCGGCTATTTGTACGACCGCGCGCCCGCCTCGATCTATCCGATCGCCCTCGTGCTCCTGGTCTTTTCGATGCTGTTGTATGCCGCGCTAGCGCCGCGTGAACGTGTGCAGGCGAGCCCGGTCAATCTCTGACGAAGGACGGCATATGCTCGAAATTGCGAGTTTCACGCTTGGTCCCGCACAGACGAATGCGTATCTGGTAGCCGACTCGGAGAGTCACGCTGCCGCCGTCATCGATCCCTCCTGGGACGGCGAGCTGATCCTGTCGGAGGCGCGTTCGCGCGGCTGGCGCATCGCCCACCTGTGGTACACGCACGCACACTTCGATCACATCGGCGGCGCGGCTGCGATCGCGGATGCGCTCAATCCGCTGCCGCTGGTGGCGCTGCACCCGTCCGATCACGTGCTGTGGCGCGCCGGAGGCGGGGGAGCGCTCTTCGGCTTCGACATCGATCCAGGCCCCGAACCGACCATCGATCTGACGCACGGCGAGGTATTGCGGCTGGGCTCCGTCACGTTTGAAGTGCGTTTCACGCCGGGGCATACGATCGGCCACTGCGTGTTCTATGTGGCGGAGTCGTCGGTCTGCTTTTGCGGAGACTTGATCTTCGCCGGCTCGGTCGGCCGCACGGATCTGCCTGGCGGGGATTACAAGACGCTGGTTAAGAGCATCCGTGAGAACATCTTCACACTGCCGGATTCGACGCGCCTGTTGTCCGGACACGGGCCCGAGACCACGGTGGGAGAGGAACGGCGTAGCAACCCATTCGTCGGCCAGGGATAACCAAAATTCAGGAATCAAAAAGGCGACTCACAGCGAGCCGCCTTTTTCGTTTTCCAGTCCCGAAATCCTAATCCGTATTTCCTAATCCCTTCTTCCTAAAATCCATTTTTCTTGATCACCTTCTTATACCACTTCGCGCTGTCCTTCAGCGTGCGCTTTTGCGTTTGAAAATCCACCCAGATGATCCCAAAACGCTGTGCATAGCCAAAACTCCATTCGAAATTGTCCAACAGCGACCAGACGAAATAGCCCGCCAGCGGGACGCCCAATTTCATGGCGCGCGCCGCGGCGGCGAAGTGCGAGCGCAGGTAGTTCGTGCGATGCTCGTCGGCCACGTTGCCCCTTCCGTCAGGCGGCGTGGAGTAGCTGGCGCCGTTCTCCGTCACGTAGATTTTGCGCGGCACATAGTTGAAATACACGCGGCTGAGCACGCCCGCCAGCCCGTCCGCATACACTTCCCAATTCATCTCGGTCCAGTTCTCGGGCCCCTGGGGCAACGGGAAGACGAGCTGCGGATCATTTCCCGACACGTCGGCGCGCTGGATCTGGCGCGAGTAGTAGTTCAATCCGATGAAGTCGGTTGGCACGGCGATGATCTCCATGTCGCCCGCCTGGACAAAATCCAACCCCTTCGGCAGCGCACCTTGCTTCTCGAAATCCGCGACCTTGTCAGCCGGGTAGCCGCGTCCGTACAGCGGATCGGCGAACCACCTGAACCACTTGCCGTCATGGAAGCGCAGCATATCGATATCGGCGGCGCTATTCGAGGCCGGCTCGCCCCAGCCGATGTTGAGCGTGATCCCAACCTCCGCGCCCGGACTGTTGCGCCGGATGACCGGAACGGCCAAGCCGTGGGAGAGCAGCAGATGATGGGCGGCGCGCACCGACAGGCTGTAGTCATTCAAGCCGGGCGCGTGGATCCCATCTCCATAGCCCATCCAGGCCACGACCGCCGGTTCATTGTGCGTGATCCAATTCTTCACGCGGTCACCCAGCGCACGGGAAATGGCTTCCGCGTACTCGACGAAGGCGCCCGCCGTCGAGCGAACCGCCCAGCCGCCTTCATCCTCGAGTGCCTGCGGCAGATCCCAATGTTCGAGCGTGACGTACGGCTGGATGTCCGCTCTGAGCAAGCCGTCCACGAGGCGGCTGTAAAAATCCAGGCCGCGCTGGTTGAGCTTGCCGCGGCCGTGCGGCAAAATGCGCGGCCAGCCTGCCGAAAAACGGTAGGCCTTG
Source organism: Anaerolineales bacterium (assembly GCA_036507155.1). GTDB lineage: Bacteria > Chloroflexota > Anaerolineae > Anaerolineales > Villigracilaceae > DASXQN01. Next base: position 4,063 of record DASXQN010000302.1, on the reverse strand, counting down.
AGGCCGATGCGCTTCATCAAGCCGATGTCCTTTTTCCATAACCGGTAGTGATCGTCGGCCACGTCGCCGGTGTCATTGTTGCGGATCGTGCCCGGTGTGTGCGCAAAACGGTCCCAGGTCGATTCGCCCTTGCCATCCTTGTTCCAGCCCCCTTCGATCTGATAAGACGCGGTAGCCGCGCCCCACAGGAAATTATCCGGAAATTTGGTCTTTGTCATGCTGAGCCTCCATGCGAGAATAATTCCTTAAGTCTTCGAGCCGCTTTTTCACCGATATCCACCTCCCAGGTCTCGATGTGAGTGGCGGAGCCGCCCGGCATCAGATCCACGAGCGGACCCAGCGTTTCGAGCTCGATCAGGCGATCCGAGCAATACACTTCCACGTTGCAGCCGTTATCCGGATATTCGCCCGGTTCGGGCTGCGTCTGTTTCGTGAAGAGGATCGCGTCTCGCAAATACGCGCAGGTGCCTTCCTTGACGAAAGTTCCCAGCTTGAGCGGCGGCATGCCGGCCCGCGCCTCGATCATAATTCCTGCGGCAGCCAATCTCAAGCGCGGATCGTCCCAGCGGGAATACGGCCAGAGCGAAAGGCGGCGATCCGGCTGCAGGGCGCTCCCCGCCGGCGGCGACGGCAGGTACGCGGTGCCGCCCAACGGAAAAATGGTCACGGCCCAGGGCGCGGCCTGCACGCTTTCCCCGAATCGATTGATGATGCGGTGCTCGAGACGGACTGCTGCGCGCTCTTCCGCCAGGCTGACCGTCACGATCTTTGCCAGGCCCGCGCTCGGTTCGGGCTCCCAGGACAGTTCCACGCCGGAGGCCGTCTCCCGGACGCCCAGGCCGGCATCGTCCGGCAAGTAACTTACGCCGATCACCTCCGGTGCGGACAGAAGTCGATGGCCGCCGAAGAGTTGATAATAACCCTGATGCGTATCCCAGCCGATGTCTGGGAATTCGCCGAGCAGATTCTCGCCACTGTCTCTCAGGAAGAGCCGCACAATTCGCGGACCGCCGTGCGCGAGGTATTCGAGTCTCAGATATGGGCTTTCGAGAACGCCCGTCTGGTGTCCGTAATAATCAGACATGCTGGGCCAATTTCTATTAGCCCAGGATGGCTTCCACCGCGACCGCTTTGTTTCCGTTCGAAGGGATCGGTACGATCTGCCCTTGAAGCGGCTTGCCGTCCACGATCAACTTCACAGCGTTCCCGGGGCCGGCGCGCTTGACGGTCACATCATAGCTCACCTCGCGGTATTTGCGTTGGGCGGTGAATCCCGGCCAGTCCTCGGGGATCACGGGCGAGATCTGAAGCCCATCTTGCGTCGGACGAATGCCGAGGATGTGTTGCGTGATCGCCACGTAATTCCAAGCTGCCGTACCGGTCAGCCAGGAGTTTTTTGCCTCGCCGTGCGTGGGCGCATCGCGGCCTGCGATCATTTGGGCGTAGACATATGGTTCACAGCGGTGCAGGTCGGCCAGGTGCTCGCGCGCGGCCGGGTTGATGCGCAGGTAGTAGTCGAGCGCGCGCTCGCCGTTGCCGACCATCGTCTCGGCGACGATCACCCATGGGTTGTTGTGGCAGAAAATACCTGCGTTCTCCTTGTATCCGGGAGGATACGACGAGATCTCGCCCAGGTGCAGGTAATATTTCGAGTAAGCCGGCTGCTGCAGGAGGATCCCATGCGGCGTGGCGAGATGCGTGTTGACGGCTTCCAGCGCCCGCTGTGCGTAGCCGTTCTCCAGGCCCACACCCGCCAGCACGCAAAAACCCTGCGGCTCGATGTAGATCTTGCCTTCCTCGCACTCCGCCGAGCCGACCTTCATTCCAAAATCATCATACGCCCGGACGAACCATTCCCCATCCCAGCCGTGTTGGTAAATGGTCTGGGTCATGCGATCGGCGTGCTCTGTGTAGTAGCCGCCCGGTCGCGCCTCGAAGCGAGTGCCATTCGAGCGGATGCTCGCGCCGTATCGTGCGGACAGGTCTGCCATCTCACGCGTGGACGCCACGAACAGGCCGGCGATGAAGACGCTCTCTGCCACCTTGCCATCCTTGTTGGTGGTGGTCTGAAAGCTTTGTCCCGGCGTGTCCGAGAAGCAGTTCAAGTTGAGGCAATCGTTCCAGTCGGCTCGCCCGATCAGCGGCAGGTCGTGCGGGCCGAGCCGCTTGAGCGTGTACTCGATCGAGCATTCCAGATGCTCATACAGCGGCGTCTCGCTGCCGGGTTGGTTATCGTATGGGACGGCTTCGTTCAAGATGCTCCAGTCGCCGGTCTCACGGATGTAAGCCGAAACGCCCAGCACGAGCCAGTGAGGATCGTCGTTGAAGTTCGAGCCGACGTCGTTGTTGCCGCGTTTGGTCAACGGCTGGTATTGGTGATACGCGCCGCCGCCCGGCAGCTGCGTCGCCGCCAGGTCGAGGATTCGTTCGCGCGCCCGGGCAGGCACCATCTGCACGAAGCCCAGCAGATCCTGATTCGAATCGCGGAATCCCAGCCCGCGCCCGATGCCGGATTCATACAACGAAGCCGAGCGCGAGATGTTGAACGTGGCCATGCACTGATACGCGTTCCAGATATTCACCATGCGGTTGACCCGCAGGTCGGGCGTCTGCACTTGCAGGACGCCGAGCAGTTCGTCCCAATAGTTCCCCAACGTTTCGAAGGCCGCGTCCGCGTCGGCCCGCTGCAGGTAGCGGGCGATGACCGGTTTTACGCCGCGCTTGTTAAGCGTCTGAGAATCGGGCGGGTCGAACTTAGCGTCCCTTGGATTCTCAAAGTAACCTAGGATGAAGATGACCTGCTTCTGCTCGCCGGGCTGCAAGGAGAACGGTACGTGGAACGAGCCCATCGGCTGCCAGCCGTGGGTGACTGAATCGCCTGACCGCCCGCGCTCGACGACGGCCGGCCGGTCCCAACTTCGGTAGGGACCGAGAAAAGCTTCGCGCTGGGTATCGAAACCGGCCGGCTTATCGGAGCATGCAAAGTAAGCGAAGTGGTCGCGGCGCTCGCGATATTCGGTCTTGTGATAGATCACAGATCCGTCCACTTCCACCTGGCCGGTCGAGAAATTGCGCTGGAAGTTGGCCGCATCGTCTGCGGCATCCCACAGACAGAACTCGATCGCCGAGAAGACCGACAACTCGGCCGGCGCCTCGCGCTGGTTGCTGAGAGTCACCTGCCAGATCTCGAGGTTTTCCCCGAGCGGGACGAAGTAACGCGTCTCGGCGCGGATCCCTGCCCTGGTCGAGCCGATGATCGTGTACCCCATGCCGTGACGGCAGGAGTAATCCTGCAGATCGCTTTGGGTGGGCTGCCAGGATGGTGACCAGTAGTCGCCGTCCGCGTTATCGCGCACGTAGATATACCGGCCGCCAAAATCCATCGGCGCATTGTTGTACCGATAGCGGGTCAGGCGGCGCAGTCGCGCATCCTTGTAAAACGAATATCCGCCCGCGGTGTTCGAGATCAATCCAAAATAGGCCTCGCAGCCGAGATAGTTGATCCAAGGGAGCGGAGTGTCCGGCCGTGTAATGACATATTCACGGTTCGTATCGTCGAAATGGCCATATTGCATGCACAGATCCGTTCCTACGAAACAAGCAAAGCCTGCTCCGCATCTTGGGTTAAACCTTCGCCAGATCGTCGGCGATGGCTGCGAGCAACTCCCGGGATATATACGTTGGATGATTTTCCGCCACCTGCTCGATGGTCATGCCGCGGGCCATGCTCATATCCGCCATGAGAATAAAGCCGCCGATGTGTTTCGACAGGACGGCGTTCCCATCGGGGTCGTCGAGGATGGTCTGAATGGGCAGGCCGGTGTGCAGGCGTGAAGCATGCGCCTCGGGCTGAAGTGTGAAGGGTGCGCTCAAGCGAATGTCCCGGCTGGAGGCGCCCACCAGAATTTCAAAATCTCCCGGATCCACGCTCCACGCGCCTTTTCTTGCGTTGAAATACCAGAAGGCCTCGCGGTTGAGCGTGAAGCGTAGGGTCTTGGTTGCCTTGGGCGCGAGCTCGATCTTTGCAAAGGCCTTGAGTTCCTTCTGCGGGCGTGCAAAAGAG
>DASXQN010000301.1:0-7066 GCA_036507155.1 Anaerolineales bacterium | reverse complement strand
GCCCTCGCAGAAAGCCCTGGCCTTGTGTACCGACCTGCCGGCGATCAACAGCGTCAACCGCTCATCCCCGGCGAGCAGGTATGCAAGCCTGCCGCCGAATGTTCCATAGCCGCCCAGGATCAGGATCTTCATTAGAACAGGGAATTTTGCCGCGGCTGGTCGGCCTCGTCCAATCCCTTCCAGCCGTATTTCTTCAGATCGATTTTGTCTTTTACGAACTCGATCCCTTCTTCCTCCAACAACAGACGCTGACGTTCCGCGCCCGGCCGCTCGCTGATCTTCCCCTGCGAATTGATCACGCGCTGCCAGGGCACGTCGTCGGGACTGGCTGCCATCGCCCCGCCAACCCAGCGCGGACCGAAGGCCTTGTAACTTTCAAAGTCCACGCCCTCCGGTGGCGGGAGCATCAGCGCGACCTGTCCGTACGCGGCGACGCGCCCGCGCGGGATCTGGCGCACGAGGTCCCAGACTTGCTGGTAATACGCTTGCGGGTTGGGAGGGGAGGTGAAGCGCATAGGATTTCTTATGTCATTGCGAGGAGCGCAGCGGCGAAGCAATCTCCTCTTCGGCGCGGAGATTGCCACGTCGGGTATCGTCGGCCTGTGGCCCACTCAACCCTCCTCGCAATGACATGTATCACTCCACAAAATCACCGCCGGAGGCCTGGCGGTCGAGAAGTTTCCGGGAAGGATCGAACTTGAGCTCGACCTCGATCTGCTGGAAGCATTTGCCGCCGCCCATCAGCACCTTGCGCCCGAAGTAGACGTTGCGGTTGTCCTCGAATTCCAGGCTCAGGTCGTTGCTCAGGTTGACGCGGCCGTCGATGATTTCGCCGCAGCGCGCGCACTTCACCGCAAAGGAATAGAAGTCGGTCTTTGCGGCGGTGGGAACGGAGAAAAGGTTTTTGAGAAAGCCCATGATTCACTCCCGGACGATGGACAATGGACGATGGACAATGGACGATGAGGACGGTCCATTGTCCGTGGTCCGCGCTCAGCTCTTGAGGATCTCCTCGATGGCCGCCAATTCATCCTCATTGAACTTCAAATTCTTCAGCGCGGCCAGGTTATCTTCCAACTGCTTCACGCTGCTGGCGCCGATCAAAGCGGACGTGACGGCCGGCTTGCGCAGCACCCAGGCCAGCGCCATCTGTGCCAACGACTGGCCGCGTTCCTTCGCCAACCCGTTGAGCTTCTTGACCTTCGGGAGATTAACTTTTACTTCATCCGGGGTCAACCAGACGCGGTCCGTTTTGGTGGCGCGCGCCCCGGCGGGGATGTCGTTCAGGTAGCGGTCGGTCAGCTGTCCCTGCGCGAGGGGGGAGTAGGCGATGAGGCCGATGCCCTCCTCCACCAAGACGTCCAGCAGTCCGTCTTCGACCCAGCGATTGAACAGGCTGTACGACGGTTGGTGGATCAAACACGGAGTCCCGAGCTCGCGCAGGATGTGCGCCGCCTGTCGGGTCTGCTCGGCCGTATAAGAGGAGATGCCCACATACAGGGCTTTGCCCTGCCGGACGGCGGAGTCGAGCGCGCCCATGGTCTCTTCGAACGGCGTGTCAGGATCCGGACGATGGCTGTAGAAAATGTCGACGTAGGCGAGGCCCATGCGCTTGAGCGAAGCGTCCAGGCTGGCCAGCAGATATTTGCGCGAGCCCCACTCGCCGTATGGACCGGGCCACATGTCATAGCCGGCCTTGCTCGAGATGATGAGCTCATCGCGATACGGATGGAAATCCTGCTGGAATAATTTCCTGAAGTTCTCTTCCGCGGATCCTGGCGGCGGACCGTAGTTGTTGGCCAGATCGAAATGCGTGACGCCCAGGTCGAAGGCCCGCCGCGCGATGGCGCGTCCGTTCTCGAACACATCCACGCCGCCGAAGTTGTACCACCAACCCAGCGAGATGGGCGGCAGTTTCAGCCCGCTGCGGCCGACACGCTTGTAGGGCATGCTGTCGTAGCGGGTATCAAGGGCGTTGTACGGCATTAAGGTGACTCCGGTTTGTGTTGTAGACCGTGGACCGCGGACCATTGACCATGGAAGACGGCCGATCGTTCACCGTCCACCGTCCGCTAAAATTTCCAATTCTTCAAGACCTCGATGGCTTTGTAGTCTGTCAGGTCCAACTGCAGGGGCGTGATGGATACATACCCGCCGGACAGCGCGCCCACGTCCGTGCCTTCCGCGGGCACACCGGTAGGCACGTCGCCGCCGATCCAGTAGTAGGGACGGTTGCGCGGATCCAGGCGCGCGTCCAGCTTATCGTGATAAACGCGCAGTCCCTGCCGCGTGATCATGTATCCTTTGAGTTCGCTTTCCTTCAGATAGGGCAGGTTGACGTTAAGCAGCGTGCCCTTCGGCAGGCCGTCCGCGATCACCTTCTCCGCCACGGTCTTCGCCACCGCGGCGGCCGTCGAATAATCCAGCAGGCCCTCGAAGGCCTCGGGTGAATCAAGCGAAACAGCCACGCCCGGTACGCCGCTGATCACGGCCTCCATGGCAGCCGTGACCGTACCTGAGTAGGTGACATCATGGCCCACGTTGGCCATCGGATTGATGCCCGAGACGACCAGATCGATCTTTTCCTTGATGAACCCCAGCATGGCCAGCGCAACACAGTCCGAGGGCGCGCCGTCGGAGCTGAAGGCCGGCGAGCCGTCCGCCAACACGACGTCGCGCACGCGCAGCGGCCGGTGGAGCGTCTTGACGTGGCCGGAAGCGGACCAGTTGCGGTCCGGCGCCATGACGGTTACTTCGCCGAGCGGACGCATCGCCTGCGCCAGCGCGAGCAGTCCCGGAGCAAGAACGCCGTCGTCATTCGTGACAAGAATATGCATAGGAATTTGTGATTTTGGATTTGTGATCGCTGATTTGCTGATTTGCTCTTTTACTCATTTACTCATTTGCTCTTTTGCTCATTTGCTGATATGCCCATCTGCTCATTTGACCGTCTGCTCTTCGCTCAGCGTTTTCTTGAACTGCTCCAACGCGGGGATGGGTGTGGGATCGACGCCGTAGGCAATCGCCAGATAATATGCCATATAGTCCCCGAACAAGACCATCGTCCACATGTGGCCTAACGGCGAATCGCCGCGCGCGTCGACGTAATCGGTGTTGAGGCCCTCCAGCATGAATGCCTTGCGCGTCAGGTCGGAGCGCAGCCGGTTACGCGGATGGTCGGACGGGGCGCGCAGGAACAGGGTCATGCTGTGCGCGTTGAGCGTGTTCTCCGGGAACATCAGGCCTTGCAGGGTATTGTGGTCGGCTTCGGGCAGCAACTCGAACTGCGCAGCGGACTTGGCGATCTCGTTGATCTGTCCCTTCCAGCGGCGCGCCACCGGCGCCAGATAACCCGACGCCATGACGACCACCAGCCGTCCCATCAACTGGCCGGCATAGCGCTTGGCGTGATTCTTCGCGGTGAGGATGTCCGGGGTCAGGCGCGCCTGCGACTTTCTCATCGAGGCGACCGCCCCGGCAAGCGCTTCGGCCTGGTCCGCGATCAGCCCGAGGCGAACGAAGAGCGCCAGCAGCAAGCCAAAAGAAAAGCCAACCGCGGCGCGCGGCTGGCCATCGTGCTCGAATTTCCAGAAAGGTGTCTTGTTCTGCGCGGCCCGTTCAGCGAGTTTGCCGCCGCGGCTGATGCAGAGCACCTGGCATTTGCGTTCCAGGGCGAGCTCGTAGCCGCTGAGCGTTTCTTCGGTGTTTCCGGAGTGCGACGAGCAAACTACCAGAGTTTCCGGACCGGAGGCAAACCCCGGCAGGTTGTAATCGCGATGCACGACGACGGGGATCGCGCAGATGGGCTGGACGTATGCCGCTAACAAGTCCGCGCCTATGGCGGAGCCGCCGACGCCGGAGATCACCACGCAGCGGATATCTTTCAGCTTCGGCAGCGGTTGCTGCAGGCCCAATTCCCAGGCGGCTGCGAGTTGATCGGGCAGGCCGTCGATGTGACCCACCATGTTCTGCGGATCGATCTTCTTATATCGGTCGAGGTCGTCGAGGTTCATGCGAATATTCTATCAGACTCTAATTGGACAATGTCATTGCGAGCGGTGGTCGAGTAGGCGGCGTTCTTCCGCCGTATCGAGACCTAGCGAAGCAATCTCAAGTTTCAAGGTTGCTTGAGATTGCTTCCCTACGGGATGCTTCGCGATCGTCGCCGCCCTGGGCGAATCGCACCCTTACGGGCACACGTGCTTCGCCCCTAGAAGAACTGGGGCGGCTCCTCCGTCCGGTTAGGACGGGAAATCCTTCAGCTAGAACGGTTTAAACACCATCAGCCACAAGACGAGCATTGGAATGGCGTAGCCGATCAAGACAAGTTGCACTGTGTTGATCTTGCGGATATGGGCGCTGATCGCCTCGACGGAGGCAGGCGGTTCGGCAGCGAGCTTCCTGCCGCCGACCATATACGGCAATCCCACCAGCCTGCGCAGCGGCTTGTAGGCACCCTCGTTGAACCACGCCATCCAGGCCGCCACGAACAGCATCAGGATAATCGAGAGCCAAACCCAGAGCTTGTCCCAGATCTTGATGAAGAAAGGCATGACGATGCCGGTCAGGCCCATGACGAGAAAGGTTATCCCCATCACGGTGATGGTGCTCTGGGAGAGATCGAGCAACGCGCGGATGCGCTGCAGATCGCTCTCTTTACGCAGGCGGAAGGCCATGGCGGCCGAGGCGCCGTGCGCCAGGAAAAACGTGAACGCAGCGATAACATGAATGAATACCAGCCAGCGAACGAGCATCGCAACCTCCTGTTGCTTCTTGCAGGTTATGGTTTCACGATTTTTTGATAGATCTCTTTCTTGCTCCAGCCGGATCGTTCCGCCAGTTCGGCCGACAATTCCTTCGCTCCCTTCTTGCCTCCGGCAAATTCGGCGATCGCAGCGGCCAGCTGCTCTTCGGTCCATCGTCCATGGTCGATGGTCCCGCCTTCCACCACCAACGTTAACTCCCCTCTCGGCGGCTGGGACTTGAAGTATTCCACGGCCTCACTCACCGTCCCGCGCCAGTATTCCTCGAACATCTTCGTCATCTCGCGAGCCACCGCGACGCGGCGGTCCCCGAGTACCGCGAGAATATCTTCCAGCGCGTCGGTGACGCGATAGGGAGACTCCAGAAAGATCAGCGTATGAGGCTGATCGGCTGCTTCCTTTAGACGAGCGCGGCGGTCGCTGGCCTTGTGTGGCAGGTAGCCGAGGTAGAGGAAACTGTCCGTGGGCAGGCCGGAAACGGTCAAGGCCGCGACCGGGGCCGAGGGTCCGGGAACAGGCCGAACGTCGAAGCCGGAGGCGAGCGCGGCGCGCACCAGTTCAAAGCCCGGGTCGTTGATCCCCGGGGAGCCGGCGTCCGAAACCAGCGCCACGTCACCCGCCGCCAGCGCGTTCAGGATCGTATCGAGCTTGTTGAGTTTGTTGTGTTCGAAGTAGCTGGTGAGTTTGGTCTTGATCTCAAAGTGCTTAAGTAGTTTGCCGGTGTGCCGCGTGTCCTCCGCCGCGATCAGCTTCGCCTCGCGCAGCACGCGCACGGCACGCGGGCTCATGTCTTCGAGGTTGCCGATGGGGGTCGCGACGAGATAGAGCGTGCCCATAAAATCAGTTCAGGTCCGGAGGAAATATCATCAACCAAATCGACGAACAATGAACCGTGCGTACACCCCGCGAGCGCTACTCCGCGCAGGTCTTCATCGCGATCTCGAAGATCGTGCAGCCCGCGCCGCTGGCGGCAGGCTTGAGACAGCATTGATTCGCCTGGTCGAAAGAGTCGCCCTCGGCGCACTTGCCGGGCGGGGACGCCGGAATCACGGGCGCCGGATTGCAGACTTGAAGCTGATACAAGAAGGATTGTTTCGACGTGCATGTGACGAGCTCATCGGTTGCCTGGGTCTTCGTGAGCTCACAGGTCATGTCCGGTGAGAGCGATTCAAAGGCGGCGCCGAGCGGAATCGAGACCGTGATGAACGGGAATTTGTTCGCGCAGGCGCGGTTCTTCTCGACGACGGCCGGAGTCGGGATCTGCACCGTGTCCGGCTGACAGAACGCGGCGAACGGCACGATCGTCGCGGTCAGCGTGGGCTCGGGTGTCGCGCTCGGCAGGGTCGTCGGCGTCGCGGGAGCTTTCGTCGCGGTGGCCATCGCCGTGGCCGTCGCGGTCGGCGGCGGCGCGATCATCGCGAAGATCGGATCCCTGAAAAAAAACGCGGCCAGCAGCGCGACGACGAGAACGGCCAGACCGACAAACAGCAATCCGCGCCGGTTGCCGGCGCCGCGGCCCTCCGCAGACGTGGGCGGGATGGTCGCTTCATTTGCACGTCCATGCGCGGCATGGCTGAGTGCGCGTGAGAGATCGGTCGCGGAGGCATAGCGATCGTCCTTGTTCTTCGCCATGGCGGTTTTGATCACGGTGTCGGTCTCGGCCGGCAGCTTCGGGTTGATCTTCAGGATCTCCGGCACCGGTTCGGTGACGTGTTTGATCGCCAATCCCATGGGCGTATCCGCGTTGTACGGATGTTTGCCGATCAGCATCTGGAAGATGATCACGCCCAGGCCGTAGATATCGCTGCGATTGTCCACCTTATCGCCCTGGGCTTGCTCGGGACTCATGTAGGCCGGCGTGCCGATGATGCCGCTGCCGGTCAGGTTCGTGGTCGGCGCGCCGAACTTCGCAACGCCGAAGTCCGAGATGAACGGATCGCCGTTGTTGTCGAACAGGATGTTATCCGGCTTGAGGTCGCGGTGAACGATGCCTTTTTTGTGTGCGTAGGCCAGGGCGGACGCCAGCCGTTCGATGATGCGCGCCGCGTCCTCCATCGAGAACTTGCCTCTTTCGATCTGGCTGGACAGTGACCCGCCGGTCATGTAGCGCATGACAAAGTACGGGACGCCGTCGTCCTCTCCCACGTCGTAGACCGGCACGATGGCCGGATGTTCCAGCGCAGCGATCGTCTTGATCTCGCGCTTGAAACGATCGTGGAACTGAGGGTCATGCAGGAACTCGCGCGGCAGGACCTTGATGGCGACCTCACGATCGAAACTCGGATCGTAAGCGCGGTAGACGG